>JAPOYD010000090.1 GCA_026706735.1 Nitrospinota bacterium
GCAGAGGGGGCTTTGCTCTTTCTTGCCCCCCTGACAAGGGGGGGTAGGGGGGGTTGCCTTTACTCTCTCAAGGGCTGTTTGAACACCCCTTAGGCTTCTTCCTCGTCTTCGATCAAGTTGACGGCTTTCCGGGATCGCACGCGCTCGGACGGCGGGCCGCTGGCGCCGCTCGGCGCGGCGGCCGCGGCGGCGAAGCTCGCCGGCCGGATGAGCGCCAGGAAATCCACCCACAGCGAGAAGACGACCGGTATCAGCAGCAGGGTGAAGATCGTGGACATGGCCA
Source organism: Nitrospinota bacterium (assembly GCA_026706735.1). Lineage (GTDB taxonomy): Bacteria > UBA8248 > UBA8248 > UBA8248 > UBA8248 > Bin107. The sequence continues at coordinate 284 of JAPOYD010000090.1, forward strand.
GTCCGCCCAGAACGGCCGAGCCCAGCCCCCGGTAGAGTTCGCTGCCTGAGCCTGTGGAAATCACGAGAGGCAGCATGCCGAGCACGGTCGTCGTGGTCGTCATGAAGATGGGGCGCATTCTGTCGCGCGCGCTCTCGAGGATGGCCTCGCGCATGGGCAGGCCCGCGCGGAAATGGTTCAGCGCCTGGTGGACAAGCAAAATCGCGTTGTTCACCACGATGCCGGTCAGGATGATGAAGCCCAGCATGGTGAGCGTGTCCATCTTCACCGACTGTTCTATCGAGTTCATGAAACTCACCATGAGCACGCCGCCCGTGGCGGCGAATGGCACGCTGAACATGATGATGAACGGATAGCTCCACGCCTCGAAGAGGGCCGCCATGAGCAGATAGGTGATCAGGAGCGCCAACAGCAGCGACCACTTGAGCGACGCCCAGGTCCGCTCCAGATCTTTCGCCCGTCCGCTCACGCCCAGCGAATAGCCGAGCGGAAGCGTCTGGCGCATCGGTTCGATGACCTCTTTCTTCATCTTGTCGATCGCCACCTGGAGCGGCAGTTCGCTCCCGATGTTGACCGTGAGCGTTACGGAGCGGTCGCGGTCGATATGCTCGACCTTCGTCGGCCCGAGCGCCGCCTGCACCCGGGCGATGTCCCCGAGCGAGACAACCTGCCCCTCGGGCGTGTGCAGCTTGAGCTCCTCGATCCGCTGCGTCTGGGTGAAATCCGAAAGCGGCCCGCGCAGAATGATGTCGAGTTCCTCTCCGCGATCGCGGAAAATGCCCGCCTTGGTCCCGTTCACGAGCGTCTCCACGACGCTCCCGAGTTCTGTGACCGACACGCCGAAATCAGACGCTCTTTGCCGATCCACGTGCACCTGAAGCTCGGGGTTTCCGAGATCGAAGCTCGAATTGACGAAGCGCACGCCCCCGAGCCCGCGCGCCCTGGCGCCCACGTCGGCGGCGATGCGCTGGATCTCGTTCAAGCCGTCTCCCGTGATGTCGACCTTGAGATTGATTCCGCCGATGTAGCCCCCGCCGCGCCGCCGGAACAGGGGCGCCTGGGTGACGAACGTGCGCACCCCTGGAGTCCCCTGAAGCTGTCTGAACAACTGCCCCACGAGACGCCGCATGGAGACGAGATCGGAGTATTCCTTCTTGGCGATGATGCCGAAAATAGGATTCTGCGTACGCACCACGGCGAAATACCGGTCGATTTCCTTGACGCGCTCGAGCTTCGCCTCCAGCGTCCGCGCGACCTTGTCCACCTCATCCAGGTTCAGGCCAGCGGGCGTGCGCACGATGACGAACAGGAGGTTGCGGTTGCCCTTGGGCAGATAATCGATGGGAGGGAAGGACAAGACCGCCACGGCGATGGCGCCCGCCGTGATGAGCGCGGCCACGAAGACGCGCCTGATCACACCGCGAAGGAGCCAGCCCAGGGTGGCTACGTAGATTCGCCGGCAAAGCCTGCCCAGCGCGTACACCCCCAGGATGCGGAAAAAATGGGTCAGCGGAGAGATCTTCCCCGCGCCGCTCAGGATTCGTGAACTGAGCATGGGCACCACGGAAATCGACACGATGAGGGATAGCGCCACGGCCACGCTGATGGCGATAGCGATGTCGCGGAAGAGCTGGCCCGATTCGTCCTGGACGAACACCACGGGGACGAAGACGGCCAGCGTGGTCAGCGTCGAGGCCAGCACCGCCCCCCATACCTCGTGCGCGCCGTCCACGGCGGCGTCCCACTTGCTCTTTCCCATCTCGCGGTGACGGAAGATGTTCTCCAGCACCACGACGGAGTTGTCCACCACCATGCCGACGGCGAACGCCATGCCCGCAAGGGAAATGATGTTGATGGAGCGGCCCAGCACGAAGATGAAGATGAACGTGGAGACCACGGTGACCGGTATGGCGACGCCGATGATCATCACGCTCGAAAGACTCCCCAGGAACAGAAGCAGCACGCCTATCGCCAGCGCGCCGCCTATGAAGATGTTGTTGATCACCAGGGAGCGGGACTGATCGATGTAGACGGTCTCGTCATAGACCTGCCTGAGCTTGATGCCGCGGCCCGCATAGATGTCGTTGATCTCGGCTATCGCCTTTTTGACCCCCGCCATCACCTCGATGGTGTTGGCGCCTGTTTTTCTCAAGGTTCCGAAAGCCATGGTAGGCACTTGCCGGAGGCGGATCCGCCGCTGGAGATCGCCGTAGTCGAAGGAAACCTTCGCAACGTCGCGCAGATAGACCGCCCCGTTCGCGTTTTGAGCGATGATGGTATTGCGCAACTGATCGAGACGGGTGAAGTTGCCAACCGTGCGAACCGAGTAGCGGCGCTTGCCCTCGTCGATCTTCCCTGCCTTGGTGTTCTTGTTCTCGCGCTGTAAGGCCGCCCTCAGGGCTGATACCGTGATGCCGCGCGCGCTCATGGCCGCGTAATCGAGCGTAACGCGCACCTCCCTTTCCTGACCACCGAACATCCACACCTGACCCACGCCTTCTACGCGCTCGAGCTTGGGACGGATGACGTTATCCGCCTCCATCCGAACCTCGTTGATGGGCAGTTTCGTCTCGACGATTATCCAGGCGATGGGGTTTTCAGAGTCGGAGTTGAGCGCGTTGATGGTGGAACGGTCCGAATCATCGGGCAGGTTGCGCACGAGCCCCAGTTTTTCCGAGACGTCGAGCCGGGCCACGTCCTTGTTCACGTCCCAGTCGAATTCGAGAAAGACGCGCGACTTGCCCTCTTCGCTGCGGGACGTCATCCGGTTCAAGCCCTCCACCGAGGTGAGCTTCTCCTCGATGGGCTTCGACACCTCTTCCTCCACCTCCAGGGGCGCAGCGCCCCTGTATTCGGTCTCCACCGTGATGACGGGCCTGTCGATCGTCGGCGTCATCTGTACCGGAATCCAGTAGAGGCTGATGGCGCCGAAGAGCACCGCCAGAATGACCCCGACGGTGGTCGTGACCGGGTATTTGACGCTCGCGCGGGGCAGATTCATGCCCTCTCCTTCATCGGCGGCTTCTGAATAAATCGCTTGTGCATGAGACTGTGTTCATCGCCGTTCCGCCGCATTCTTGTTTCTACAGATATTCAACCAGTTTCAGCCAAATGCATATTATCCACCGGCGCCGCGCCGGGAGCCTGCTGCGGGCTTCCCGCCTCTGCGGGGGCCGCCTCTCGGGGGGCCGCCGCGCGCCCCGCCGGGCCTGCCGCCCCGGCCCTGTAAGCGAACGGGCATGCCGGCTCTCAGGTTCTCGTTTCCTTTCACCACCACCTGCATGCCCGGTCTGAGCGCGCCGCCCGGAACTTCCATGAAAGAATCCACGCTTCTGCCCTGCGCGAAGGAAACCTCGCGAACGCGCCCTTTCTCGAAGACGAATACCGAGGGTCCGCGCGCCCTGAGAATCAGCGCGTCCTTGGGCACCAAAACCATTCTGGCCGCTTTTCCGTATTCGAGGCTCAGGCGGGCGAACATGCCGGCCTTGAGGTCGTAGGACTCGGTGTTGTTAATCTCTACTTCCACCGGAAAAGTCCGGCTCTTGGGGTCCGCCTTGGGAATGACGCCGCGCACCCGGCCTCTGAACGCCCGGCCGCCCAGGGCGTCGACGACGACGCGCGCCTCATCGCCCACTTGAACCAGGGATATGCGCCGCTCCGCAATCGGAGCCTGCACCAGCACCTTGTCAAGTTCGATGACTTCGGCCACGCGGCCCCCCTTGGTGAGCCACTGACCGACCTCCACCCATTCCCGGGTGATGAAACCCGTGAGCGGGGACCGAATCTTCGTCTTGGCCAGATCGTCGCGCACCCGGGCGACGCGCGCCCGCACCCTGTCCACCTCCGCCTTGGCGCGGGCCTTCTCCTCCCTCCGGGGGCCGAGTCTGGCTATCTCCAGATTGCGGGAGGCCTCCTCGAACAACTGCCAACTGGCCTCGTAGGCGGCCTCGGCGCGATCGAAGCTGGCCTTGTCCAGAATTTTCTTCTCATAAAGATCCCGCGCGCGGTTCAACTCGAGCTCGTTGTTCCTCATCTGCGCTTCGCGCTCGCGCACCTTGGCCTGATGCGCCGCGATCTCCTCGGGGCGCATCCCGCGCTCCAGACGCAGAAGATCCTGGCGCGCCTTCTCCAGTTCCGCCCGCAGGATGCGCAGGTCGATCTGAAGGCCCGAACGCCCCACCGTGGCGAGCACCGTCTCGTTCGCGCGGACGAAATCGCCCACCTTGAGCGGGGCCGACTGCACCCGGCCTTCCAGTTCGCTGCTCACGACCGAGCGGCGATAGGGCGCCACACTGCCCACGGCAGTGAGGCGGTTTCTCACTTGGCGCTCCACCACCTTCGCCACGGACACCAGCGGCGGGGGCCGCTTGCGCGGACGCCCGGCTTCGGAGGCGGCGATGTTCCAACCGAAAGATGCAAGAATGATGAGAACGGAAATGGCTCGGGCGATGAGAGAGTTCACGAATCTCCTCTTTTCTCAAAAGGGCCACGCATTGCGCATCGGCTCTTCAGCGGCAATAATGAAAAATATCATCCCAAAACCATTGAAAAATCGCAACTAAAGAGTTACGTCATCAAGAACGAACGCTGCGCGGGCGCCTCGCTGAAACTTTCCACTTGTTCTTTCACGACCCAGCGTTCATAATGGCGCTTCCAAAAATTCAATGAACCGGAAGCAACGCCCGCCGCTCGGGAAACGGCCTTTCACATGCGCATCGTTCTCGCCGGTCACAACGTCGACGTCGACGTACTCCGCCAGATGAAAAAAGAAATTATTGAGCCCGCCGCCCGCGGCTGGGAGGAGAGCCGCCTCGACGCCATGAGCGAGGCCGAATTGCGCGCGCAGGCGGCGGAACTCCAGCGCAGAGCCGCCGATTTCCTGGAACGCGACAACCTGACGCCCGAGCCCATCAGCGCGTCCTACGCGCGCATCAGCCGCGACCCGCGGCCCATCGACGAACTCCGCGCCATCGCGCGCGAAGAGGTGGAAAAGGCGCGAAAGAGCAACCAGACCATCATCTTCGGCTACGGGCACAGTTCCGTGGCCGAGCACGCGAGCTTCAACATCGACGTCATCGGCGTGAGCCGCTACGCGGTGGAGGAGATTCAGAAGTTCAGGCTCCTGGCCTACACGGAGAAGAGCCAGCGCTACATCCTGCTCGAAGATGATTTCGTGGTGCCTGAGGAAATCGAAAAAGCGGGCATGAAGGACCTGTTCGTGCGGACGATAAAGGCCCAGAACGCCTGTTATCACGCGCTGTACGAGAAGCTCAGGCCCTGGGTGTTCAACCGGAACCCGGAACTCGCCGCGAAGAAGAGAAACCACAAGACGCTCGAGGGCTGGGCCAAGGAGGACGCGCGCTACATCGTCTCTTTCGCCACCGAATCGCAAATCGGCATGACGCTCAGCGCGAGGAGCCTCGAGCACGTCATCTGCCGCTGCGCTTCGCATCCCCTCGCGGAAATCAGGGAATACGCGCGCCGTCTGTATGAATGCGTCGAGGGCGTCGCGCCCTCGCTCGTGAAATACACCGACCCCACCGAATACAACACCCACACCCGGGCGGCGCTGCGGGAAGCGGCTTCGGGTATCATCGGGAGAATGGATGAGGAGACCGAACCGGTTCCGCCCATCGCCGAGGAGAAAGACGTCGCCCTCATCGACGTCACCCCGGACGCGGACGCGCTCATCGCCGCCGCACTTCTGCATTCATCCTCAGGGAAAACGATGTCGCGGTGCAAGGCGGCGGCCCGCGAGATGAGCGGGGAGGAGCGCGCGCGCTTCATCGCCTCCACCTTCCGGCTCATGCGCGGTCACGACGCCGTGCTCCGCGAATTCGAGAACGTGCGCTGCGTGTTTGAGGTGACGCTCTCCGCCGCATGTTTCGGGCAGCTCAAGCGCCACCGCATGTCCACCCTGAACACCCAGCCCTACGACATCGCACTGGGCGTGACCACCCCCTCGTCGATCGCAGAAGCGGGCGCAGAACTCGAGTTTCAGGCCGCCGTGGATGAAACCAACGCGGCGTACGAGAAGATCGCCGCGCAAACCCCGGCCGCCGCGCCCTACGTGCTCACGAACGCGCACAAACGCCGCGTGCTGTTCTCATCGAACGCGCGCGAGCTCTACCACGTATCGAGGCTCAGGGAAGACCCCCACGCCCAGTGGGACATCCGCGACAAGTCCACGCAGATGATCAGACTCGCCAAAAAAGTCATGCCCGCCACCATGCAACTCGCCGTCGGGAAACACCTGTTCGAGGAAACCCACGCGGCGCTCTTTCCCGGGGAAGCCGAGGAAGCGAAAAAAGAGACCGTCAAGTAGCGTCTTCTCAAGAACGATGACTATCGCCGGGCGCGTTTCTTTGTGAGACAATACCCACTTCAATCTCAAAATTGACGCAGGCCTGCAAACGTCCTAGAGTGGAGGGCAGTGGTTCCCACTCAAGCTGCCGGAAACGTCATTCCGCGAGGAATCGCCATGGTGACTTTCTTCCAGACGCTCATCCGTCCCGATCGGGAGGAAAGCGCCCAGCGCGCCGAAGTCGCCAAGGCGGCGAATCTGCTCCAGGTGGGGGAATTCCAGTTTCTCCAGCTCGCCTACAGTGAATGGCACGGCGAGGAGATGTCCGAGGAACTCATCAACAGCATGTTCATGTCCTATATGCTCTACGATCAGGTGCCTTACTGGGCGCGCCACCATGCTTACCAGATACTGGAGCTGGACAAGCGCGGCGAGCTGAACGACAGAGACCCCGCCTACCACAGATACGACAAGGATTACGGCAATATAAGACCCAAAGACGTCAAGCGCTTCATCGTGAACGCCGCCATCATGGTGTCGGTCATGACCGGCATCGTCTGGCTCTGCCACCTGGCCGCCGGGGAAAGCACCTCTTTCCTGCCGCCATATTTCGAGAAAAAAGAAATGAAGGAGATGGTGAAGGAGCGCAAGATTCAGGATACGTCCCTGGCGCCGGGGCGCTACAATAGATAGGGTGGATTAAACTTCCAAGCCGAGGTCGGTCATGTTCGATTTCGCAGGCGAGCATCAGAATGCAGTAAACTTCATCTTCCTGTTCGTCACGGGCTTCATCGCCATCAAGGCCATCCGCACGAAAAATCCCGACGGCGGGTCCGATTACGTGCACCTGCTCTTCGGCTGCATCGCCGCGGTGTTCTTCTTTCTGGTCCTGTTCCAGGACGTGCTTGGCCTCGTGCGCTTCTGACGCGCAACTTCCCCGATTTCACCAAGGCGCTGCTTGAGGATGCTCAGGGTTTGTGCATCCGTTGTTCCGCGTCGATTTCCGGAACGCGCAACAGGCGTTTTTCCGGCGGGAGCGCGAGTTGTTCTTTCAGGTAAATCGCGCGTGTACGCACGGTGGACGGGTTCGGCGTGCCGTAGATCACCTTGTCGATGATACCGGGACCGTCCACCGCGCCCTGGTCGGTCCTGAGCGCTTCGATGTAATCGGCGAGCGCCTCGGGGTAGCGGCCCTTCGTGTCGTGGACGATGCCCCGGTTGGCGTAGGCCGCCGCCATGACGCCTGCGCCCGTCGGGTCGTCGGGCTCCAGGTTCTTCTTGAGATAGTCGATGAGATAGGTGAGTTCCGCCGTGGCCTTGTCGTATTGCTTCGTCTGGATGAACACCAGCGCGCGGCCCATGAGCGCGCCCCGGTGGTTGGGCCGCTCGCGCAGCGCCCGGTTGAAGCTCGCGAGCGCCTCATCGTAGTTTCTCTCGCTCAGGCGGATGTCTCCCTCCCTGGTGGAGTAATCCCCCGGCGCTTCCTTGGCGTACATCTCCCACAACGCCCATAGGGAGAACATGACGAAAATGAGAATCCCCATGTTCTTGATGAAGCGCTTGAGCACGCGCGAACGAGGGTCACCCTGTTCTCGTTGAAGCTCCTGGTTCATCAGGGTCCCCGGAAAAGATGTGACATGTAGAAATAGGAGAACACGAAGCAAAGGAGCACCGCCGTCATCCCCGCGCGCTTCTTGAGAACAAGGCGCTCCTCGTCCGAGGTTTCGGAGCCGTCTCTCTCCGCGCGCCGGACGTAGAGCACCCAGATGAGCTGGCGCACGGGCAGGAACAACGCGGCGGCCATCGCGAGCGCCCAGAGCAGCATATATTTTGCGGTGAACAATTCTGCCATCAGGTCATTCAGCCATCAAGGCGGCGAAAAAACAACGCGGGGGAGGGATACGCACCCCTCCCCCGCATGGCGATACCTACATCTTCGCGGTCTCGTCTAGGACGATCCCGCCTGCTGCGGGGCCACGTCGCCGATGTCCTCCACGAGCGCCTCGATTTCCGTCTCGGGCACCGTGGACATCTCCATCTTGTAAGCGAGCAGCCACATCATACCCACGCCAAGCGCCCAGAACAGAATCTGCCAGGCCCAGATCGAGGGTATGCCGAACGTCCATGCCGCGTAGCCAGCGTTCGGAGCACCGAAGATCCAGTTGCCGATGACGGCGCCCGGGCCAATGCCGAAGAACATCCAGGCCAGCGTAACGCCCCATGCCATGGGGACGAGGCCCTGTTTCTCCGGCGAGAGCGAAGCGTGCTCCGCCAGGAAGTCGTGGTACTTCTGCCGGTGCGCCGCCGCCGCCGCGTCCTGCGTTTGCGCGGAGACGATCCAGCACACCGCCACGTTGAAGATGATGCCCCAGCCGGCGGAGTGAATCGTCCACGGCCAGCGGCCCCAGATGTCGATGCCGATTCCCTTGAGAATCGTGAGGCCGAAGTTCTCCGTGAAGATGACGGCCAGAAGACCCACCGCCAGGCCCCACGTGGCGCCTTGCCGCGTAATCTTCGGCATCCAGCACACCGCCGCCAGCGCCGGCCACATCTGGAAGCCGAAGGCGACGGCGAGTCCTCCAAGCAAGACGAGCGCGTCTCGCGAGAACGTCGCCACAAGGAGCGCCGAGATCACGATGATCAAAACGCCGACCCGGCCGGCGACCTTCTGGGTTTCATGCGAGGCGCCGGGGTTCAGATACCTCTTGTAGAGGTCGCGGGTGAGCATGCCGCCCGCCGTGGACATGTACGCAGCGCCCGTCGACTGCATGGCGGCCAGGGCGCAGACGGCCAGCAGGCCGACCAGCCAAGGCGCCGCGGGCGCAATCCAGTTGAAATAGTGCGGCACCAGCGAGTCGGGTTTCTTCGCGATGGACGCGGCGAGCACGTCCGACATCGCAAGTCCCGCTTTGGTCACCGCCGGGTTCGCGCCGAGAAGGTGCGCGCCCATTCCCTGGGACGCGGTGAAGAAGAACAGGATGAACCCGATGCCCGCCGAAGACGCCCAGACCTGCTGGGGCGCGAAGGGGCGCGGGTTGTTGTTCGAGAACGCCCACATGGAGAACGCCGGGGAAGACTGAATCCCCATGAGCGCGAACATGTAGGTCAGGCACATGATGCCCGTCCACAAACCGCCCACGGGCGTCTGCTTGCCCAGGCCGGCCGTGAACTGAATGACGCCCGGAATGGCGAAATAGGCGTTGTAGTCGCCACCGCCGTATCCTTTCGTCGTCCCCCACTTGCCTACCGGGGAAGCCGCCAGCTTGGCGAGTCCCTCGTTCATGGCACCCCATCCGCCGGCGATGTTCAGCGCGATGAAGCCGGTGATCACGATGCCCAGCGCAAGGAGTATGCACTGGAGCGTATCCACGTAGGCCACGGCGCGCAGACCTCCGGCCGCCACGTAGATGAGCACGACGAGCGAGAGCAGCCACATGCCCATGTTCACGCTGAACAGGCCATCCGTCAGCACGTTGAACAAGAAGCCCGATGCTCCCAGCTGCACGCCGAGGTAGGGAACCGAGAACAACATGGCCACGATCACCGTGAGAATGCGGATGGCGTCGCCCTGGAAGTAGTCGGAGAACATTTCACCGGGCGTGACGTACCCGTAGCGCTTGCCCAGCATCCACTGGCGCTTCAGGAATATCACCCCGGTAAAGGGAATGGTGATGGTGTAGAAAGATGCATAGGCGTACTGGAACCCGTCTCGATAGATGAGTCCCGGGTGTCCCATGAACGTCCATCCCGAAAACGACGTCGCCGTCGCCGCCAGGACGAACACCCACATCGATAGCTGGCGACCCGCGATGAAGTAGTCGCCGGCCGTTCTCGCCATCCTCGCGCACTTGAGGCCCCAGTAAAT
>JAPOYD010000056.1 GCA_026706735.1 Nitrospinota bacterium
CGCTCCAGGATTGTTGGAGCACGGCCTTCTATTTTTTCTAAATCCAGAGTTAAACCTCGCTGTTTGCAAATTTCGACGAGTTCGTCACGTCCCAGAAACGCATAATTCAATTTGTCCGCAAGCTCGCGCGCAATGAAAATTCCACCTGTCCCATATTGACGTGAAATGGTGACGACAGCCATGTGAAATCTCCTTATTTATGATCTCTATTTTTTAATACTAATTATTTGGTTAATCTTATCAAAAATAATCATAGCGTTCGACCTTGATAAACAGCGCGTTGTCTCATCTCACTTGGGGAGATAGAGGTGAAAGGTCTGTTCGGGTATTCTGCGGTTGAAAGATCGTGAGCAACCTTTACCGATGACCACTGATGGAGAGGTAGTTTTCGTGACGATTTCACCCGATGAACTCCTTGAACGCCTTGGTGTGCATACTTCTCTGTATGCCGCGGATGAAAAAGGAATTTTCGCTGTACTGAATGACCAGGAAAAGGGCCATTTTTTTGCAGTGGATCGCGAAAGCGGCAATTTCCGTTGGCGAGTGGAGAACACGGCAGGCTGGGTGATAGCACCCCCTCTCATTTGGGGGGATTTATACATCGTGGGTACAAGCAGTGTGGCGATGAACAGAGAAGAAAAAGGAGGCCCGTTTGCGACCGTGGACTGGAAGAGAGAAGGTGCGGTCTATGCGTTCGGCGCAAACGATGGCGCCGTACAGTTTTGGGATGAAAAATCAGGGGTGGTGAGAAGTACCCCCAGAGTAGAGGATGGCGTTTTGATCGTGGAAGGAGAAATTCGGGTGGGCGGTTTTCAAGATGAAGAACCGTGGTCTTCATCGTGCGAAGTGGAAAGCTCTTTTTCTTTAATAACAAAACGCCTGATCACCCGCCGTGTGCGAGGAGATGTTCCTACCGGGTATTTTGAGGGAGAGTCGTCACCAACGGAATGGGTGTGAGGTTCTCACCTTTTTTTGCTTAACTCCTTCGCCATTAACGTCGCATTTTGCAGAACGAGGTTTGAGCGAAACCAATTTCGGTATTCATCCATGTGAACGTTCGGAACCGCCCTTGCTGGGGATTTGTGTTTTTTCAGGGCCGTGGCGGTGCGGGAGCGCAGTTTCGTCATGTAACCCCTGAATTCATCCCATACCTTAGAGGCGGGTTGATTAGGAATCGGCCCATGGCCGGGGATAAGGAATTTGGCGGGAAATTTCTTTAATTTGGGAATCGCATCTATCCAGTTGCCGAAATTCCCCAGCCTGGCTACCGGATGAGTTCGATAATCGAGCAGATCTCCGGTGAACAAAATTCTTTCCTCCGGCATCCAAACGACGGTATCTCCTTTAGTGTGACAGTGACCAATGTGAACCATCTCGAATAGCCGCCCGCCATAGCTGATGGAAATTTCGCCCTCGAACGTCACTATGGGCGGTGCGATGTGAAGTTTGCCAATCAGGTGCTCTACTTTTTGTGGCCTGCCCGCCATTTGTTTCACCCAGATGCCCTCGCTCTCCTCTCGTTCCATCTCCAGGCGCACGTTTTCCTGACCAACGGAAACGGCTCCTCGATTATGGTAGTAACCATTGTCGGAGGTGTGGTCGAAATTGTGGTGGGTATTAAGCACCAGACCAGGTGAATTGCGGATAATTTCTTTCATGCCGGACACAAAAGGTTTTCGTATCCGGATATCGTTATCAACGATGACGGGTTTTTCGTCCGTAAGCACGAGGCCGAAATTCGTCCCGCCATCTCCACCAATGAAAATATGTACCCCATCTGCGATTTCAACAAATCCTTGGGTTTTTGCAGGACCTGGCAATGCCTTTACTCTGCGCGCCATCGGTTTCTCCTTGCGGGGGCAGCGATGATAACGATATCGTTATGAGAATCAATGAAAAGGTACCAAAGTGCTTTTGAAGCAACAATGTCGAGAATGAAAACTTCACATATGAGATTCCCGAGATGAATTCTTATTCTGCATTCGTTGGGCTTGAATGTTCAAAAACCGGAGAACAATTCGCACCCGGCGGTTTGATGAATCTAAGCCCCTGTGGCGCTCCGTTGCTGGCGCGGTATGACACCGAAGCCGCCATGCGGACTTTGGACATCAAAAATATGGCGGGTCGCGCTCATTCCATGTGGCGCTATCATGAAATGCTTCCGGCTCCTGATGAAGATGCCATCATTACGCTCGGCGAAGGCATGACCCCCTTGTTGAGGGTGCCTCGTCTTGAAAAGGTTTTTGGGCTTTCCAATTTGTTTGTAAAAGATGAGGGTCTGAATCCGACGGGGAGTTTCAAGTCCAGGGGGCTGTCGGTCGCAATCACGATGGCGCGGCATCTGGGTGCGAAAAAAATCGCCATTCCCACGGCCGGCAACGCAGGAGGCGCGGCGGCGGCTTACGCTTCACGAGCGGGAATCCAGGCGTCTGTGTTTGTCCCGGAAAAAGCGCCGAGCGTGCATAAAGTGGAATGTGCGCTGGCGGGAGCAGATGTGACCGTTGTTCGCGGCTATATCCACCATTGCGCGGAAATTGTGGCGCAAAGAACACCGGCGGAAGGCTGGTTCGAATTGTCTACGTTCAAGGAGCCGTATCGGGCCGAGGGTAAAAAAACGATGGCCTATGAGCTCGTCGAACAATTCGGCGGTGATATTCCGGACGTGATTCTCTATCCAACCGGTGGCGGGACGGGGTTGGTGGCAATGTGGCGCGCCTTTGGCGAACTCGAGGCGTTGGGCTGGATTGGCGAAAAAAGACCGCGCATGATTTGTGTTCAGGCCGATGGCTGCGCCCCGCTCGTGCAGGCATACCAGAACGACGATGAAGTTTCGGCCTTGTGGGAGAACCCGACGACGATGGTATCCGGCTTGCGCGCGCCGAAGGTTCTGGCGGATTTTTTGTGCCTGCAGGCGATTCGGGAAAGCGGGGGAACGGCTATTGCTGTCTCCGATGAAATGATGTTCGAGGCGCAAAGAAAAGCGGGTGCTTCCGAGGGAATTCTCATTTGTCCAGAAGGCGGGGCGTGTATTGCGGCCTTGGATATTTTGCTTGAGCGAGGTGACATCGGGCGCGATGAACGTATCGTGACGTTTAATACGGCCACAGGCTTAAAATATGCGGATATGGTAGAAACGGAGGTCTCTGCTATCGACCCGCTTTCAGCGTAGGATGAGTGGCAAATGATTGAGATAACAAGGCAAGAGGAATTCTCTGCGGCGCATCGGTTGTTTCGTTCCGATTGGAGCGATGAGCGAAATGAGACCATGTATGGAAAATGCGCAAATCCGCACTATCATGGGCACAATTATGTTTTTGAAGTAACCCTGCGATGCCACGTAAACCCAGAAACGGGGATGGCTTATAATCTGGCCGATTTGAAAGAGCTCATGAGACGGGAAGTCGTAGAAGTGCTCGATCACAAGAATTTGAACGAAGACGCTGCAGGTTTCTTGAAAAACCGAATCCCTACGGCGGAGAACATCGCGATCTCGATTTGGGAATGTTTGGCGGAGTATATAGACACAGAAATTCTATTTCGCGTTCGCTTGTATGAAAACGAGCGAAATTTCGTGGATTATTATGGAGAAAGTCCCGATGGCGTTCGGTGAACCGAGAAATCTGGAGAAAAGACGAATCGTTCTGACCGGGGCTTCTCGGGGAATAGGCCGTGTGAGCGCGCTTCGTCTCGCAAAAGCAGGAGCGAGGGTTCTTGCCGTTTCGAGAGATGCCGATGCCCTGGCGAGACTGGCCTTTGATTCAAAAGGGTACGTGGGGCAGATTTTTCCGCACAGTTGCGACGTGACGAAAGCCGACGAAGTGGAAGCGCTTAGCGAAATGGCTGGAAAAAGACTGGAAGGCGTGGACGCGCTGATAAACAATGCGGGTTCAGGTGTTTTCAAGGATATCGAAAGCCTCTCGGTGGATGAATTTAACGCCACGGTTTCGGTGTGTCTCACCGCTCCTTTCATGTTGACCCGGGCGCTGTGTCCCATGTTGGAATCGGCGAATGGTGATGTCATAAACATATCTTCTATTAGCGCGGTATCGGGTTTTCCGGGAGCCTCGGCTTATTGCGCCGCAAAAGCCGGTCTTGAGGGCCTGTCCAGAGCATTGGTGGAGGAGTTGAGACCCAAGGGTATACGTCTTACCATTCTCCGGCCCGGAGCCTGCGCAACGGACATGTGGAAATCCATCCCAGGGGAATTCGATGTTGAGGCGATGATCCCTCCTGATCTGGTGGCGGAAGCCATAGAGTTTTTGCTTTCTCAATCCCGCAGGGCTTGGACGGAATCGATGGTGGTTCTTCCCCCGAAAGGCATGGTCTAGCGGACCCACTTCACTCAGTGAATTGGGTTATTCGTGCTTACCGTCTATTGAAACAAATTCCCAAAAACGAGAAACGCGCTTGTTGAAGAAGGCAAAAAAAGATATAGATTTGGCCCTTGACGGAATAGATTCTGTAAAATTCTAATGTTCGTGAGCAACGTTTATATATAGCGATATTGAAAGATTGGCACATCATTTTTCAGGAGGTTGGTTTTTGAGCACTATTCGATATGAAAATCTCGATGTCGAATATGAGACCGAGATTGGAGATTCCGTTCTAGACGCGGATTTGGATAATGGTGTCGATCATACCTGCGATTGTGGCGGCAATTGCGCCTGTTCCACTTGTAAGATAGTCGTGATTTCTGGAGCCGAACTGCTCTCTCCACAGAAGGAAGACGAAAAAGATACACTGGATGCCTATGGATGGAATCCGGATGAATATCGTCTGGCATGTCAATGCATTATTGAAGGAGAGGGCCGTATCGTCTTGAATATGCCTGAACCTGAATAAAAATTATGGTGCGTGTTTTCTGGCTTTGTTCCAGGCGCGAACCACCGAATCGAAATCAACCATACCTTGACGCAAGAGTTTTGGCTTCTCCCCTCTCGCGTCTACTACGGTGGAAGGCCGGGTATCTTTTGTTGTTCCACCGTCTAGGATCAGTGCTACTTTGTTTTGGAATCGAGAAAAAATAGCTTGAGCGTTTAGGAGTGGGGGCTCACCGGATAGATTCGCGCTAGTCGCCACGAATGGACCGACCCGCATGGCCAGGATACGGCAAAGCGTTTGAGCAGGCATGCGAACGGCGACAGACGAACCGCCTTCGCCCAGCATGGGAGATAGTTTTGGGTATGCCGGTAGAACCAAAGTCAGGCCCGCGGGCCATAAAGAATCCATCAGGTTTAAGGCATGTGGAGAGATGTCGCGGACGAGTCCATTTAACTGGGATTGGCAGCCGATGAGTACGGGTGCGCCTTTCTCGTCTTTTTTTCCCTTGATTTCGTAGAGTTTCTTGATGGCTTCTTTATCTAAGGCGTGAGCGCATAGACCGTAAATCGTATCCGTGGGTAAAGCGACGATGTTTCCCGAATTCAGTTCTTCGCCGGCCTGTCGAATTACATCTTCTTCTGGTGAATCAGGATTCACCGGGAGGACTCTGCTCACTGTCTATTTTTTCCGGTAAGTCCTTTTAGCGCGACTACGCTTAGGCCTTGATTTTTGCCCGGAACTTTTCCTGGAATCATTTTGTGTTTGTTTCGAGCCGTCTTTTTGCGCCAGGGCGGGCAGAGGGGAAATTTCTTTCTGGAGAGCGGCATCTGCGGCCAGGACCTTCTCGGTTTGTTGTTGTGCGAAGCGTCGGTATTCCTTCGCCAGCTTCGGATCCGTCAAGGCGAGTATTCGTGCGGCGTGTAGGGCGGCGTTCCTCGCGCCTGGACCACCAATCCCCATCGTCGCCACGGGTATGCCGGGAGGCATCTGCACCGTGGAGAGAAGAGAATCGAGGCCGCCAAGGGAAGAACTGTCGATGGGAACGCCAATTACGGGCAAATCCGTAGCGGCTCCGACGACGCCCGCCAAGTGCGCAGACATACCAGCGCCAGCGATCAGCACCCGGATTCCGCGCCCGGGTGCCGTTTTCACATATTCATGAACGGCGTCGGGTGTGCGGTGGGCTGATAAGATTCTCATTTCAGAGGGAATGTTGAAGGTTTCGAGCGCCTTCGTGGCTTCTTCCATTACCGGTTTATCCGATGCGCTTCCCATCAGTATCCCGACCAGGGGTGCTCTTGTTGCCAAAAGGTTCTCCTATTCTTTTCGGGGGATAAACGCGAGCAGTTCGATTTCGAGTTTCGCGCCCGCGATGATTTTAGATGCCTGAAAAGTCGTGCGCGCCGGGGGGTCTTCTATCCCGAAATATTCCTCGAATACAGCGTTCATTTCCCCCAGATCCGCCAGATCTTCCATGAAAATAGTTACTTTTACGGCGTTTTTCAAAGATGTGCCGCCCGCCTCGCACACCGCCTTGAGATTCTCGATGATCCGGCGCGTCTGCTCACCGGCTCCGCCTGGAACCAACTCCCCCGTCGCGGGGTCCAGGGGCAACTGCCCCGAACAGTGAAGCCACTCTCCAACCTGAATGGCCTGGGACAAGGGAACCTTGCCCGATGCGGCCTTGTCCGTGTGAACCACTCTTTTTTCCATATGAACCTCCCGCGTGCTACGCGTATGACATCCCATCAGAACACAAAACGAGGCCCGTGGGTATCTTTCGCGCCGTGTTTCGAGGGTCTCGCCATAAGTCATTTTTTATCAAATAGTTGCAATGGCATCCCCTTCGCTCCGGGGGTGCCTCGCCGCGCGAATCCCCCACCTATCTCCCGCTGCAGGCGAGCGGCCGGAGACTCAGGGTCCCCGCGATGCTTCTGCGGGAGGGGGATTTTCGCCCCCGCATTTGCGCGCATTTGCCGTTACCGGGGAATCCGGGGGTCATGGCAGAATCCCCCTGCGCTCGAATTTCGCGGCGTCATATCCCCCCGAAATAATTTGCATTTATTTGTCGAAAAACCCCGTGAATTTATCTAAATTTATCGAATTTTATCGAAATTCCGTATCTTTGAGCGAAGCGACTGGTTCCGCCATCATACGCGTTCCATCCCCCTTTGCCGACACCGCTATTGCGGGCAAATGCGCCCTCGCCTCGACCGGGGAGATCAGTTCCGACCGAGGAAGGAGGAACTGTGTTTGACGCGACCGGGGAGGGAGGATTTGCGGTTTCCGACCGATGAGGGAGCGATTACGGAGGGGTGGAAGCGGAAGCCTCTCGTAGGATCGGATATATGCCGTCTGTTTGTCCATTTTGTAGAATTTTTCCCTGGGCTTAAGCCGAAATAAAAGGTCGGCAACCTGAAAAACGGGTGCTACAATGGGTCGTTTCTCCGGAAAAGGAGCGCACCTTGGAAAGAAGCCTGTTCGACCAGACGGGAGACGGCGAAAGCGAAGGCGGCGAAGCGCGAGCGCACGGGTTCGATCCGGGCGCGCCCCTCGCCGAGCGCATGCGGCCCCGGACGCTCGACGAGGTTCTGGGCCAGGACCACCTGATCGGCCCGGGCCGCGTGCTGAGACGCGCCGTGGAGGAAGACGCCCTGCGACCGCTCATCTTCTGGGGGCCGCCCGGCACGGGCAAAACGACGCTCGCGCGCATCATCGCGAACAGGACGAACGCGCACTTCATCACGCTGAGCGCGGTGCTCCACGGTGTGAAGGAATTGCGCGCCGCCGTGGACGAGGCGAAGCGCATGCGGGGAAGAAAGATGCGCACGATCCTGTTCATCGACGAGATTCACCGCTTCAACAAGGCCCAGCAGGACGGCCTTCTCCCCCACGTGGAAAACGGCACGCTCACGCTCATCGGCGCCACGACGGAAAACCCCTCCTTCGAGGTCATACCGCCCCTGCTCTCCCGCGCGCGCGTTTTCGTGCTGGAAGGGCTGAAGGAAGCGCACGTCGTCGCGCTGCTGCGCCGCGCCCTGGAGGACAAAGAGCGTGGACTCGGGGCCTTGAAGCTCGAAGCCGAGGACGACGCGCTTCGCCGCGTCGCGGCCTTAAGCAGCGGGGATGCGCGCTCCGCCCTCAATATCCTCGAAGCCGCAGCCGCTCTCGCCGGCGAAGATCACCGCATCGATTCAAAGTTGGTGAGCGAGGCCGCCCAGCGCAAGACGCTGCTCTACGACAAGTCGGGCGAGGAGCACTACAATCTCATCTCCGCCCTTCACAAGACTTTGCGGGCTTCCGACCCGGACGCCGCCCTCTACTGGCTCGCGCGCATGCTGGAGGGGGGTGAGGACCCCATGTACATCCTGCGTCGTCTCGTTCGCTTCGCCTCCGAAGACGTCGGCATGGCGGACCCGAATGCGCTCGCCGTGGCGACCGCCGCCCAGGGAGCGTTTCACTTCATCGGCCTCCCCGAGGGGAAGCTCGCCATCGCCCAGGCGGTGGTCTATCTCGCCCAGGCCCCAAAGAGCGACGCGGTCTACCGGGGCTTCGGGGCCGCCGAGCGCGCCGTGCGCGAGCGCGACGCCGCGCCCGTCCCGCATCATTTGAGGAACGCGCCCACCGGCCTCATGCGCGATCTCGGCTACGGGGAGGGCTACAAGCACGCGCACGAGTTCGACGACGCGGTCGTGGAGATGGAGGGCATGCCCGAGGGTTTGCAGGGGACGCGGTTCTACCATCCCACCTCCCGGGGATTCGAGGCGGAGGTCCAGAAGAGACTGGCCACCCGCGAGGAGATACTGAACGAGCGCCTGGGCGAGCGCCTGAACGTCCCCGATGAAAAGTCCATGGACGACCGCCGCCCCTCCGACCCCGCCATGCCGGGAAGAAGGGCGAGACGCAAGGATAAGTGACAAGGGAATTTTCGGCGCATTTTCGTAAAATGAAGCTTCCGCTTTGACATTTCTTCCCTGTCAGGAGATATTTTTGTTGCCGCTAAATTGAAATGCGAGAGAGAAAGTGAAATGACGGAATTCGAAATCGCAACGCTCGAATTGCAAAAATGGAGCATTTACGTCGCCGCTGGAGTCGGCATTGCGCAGTGCGCCTTGATAGGATGCGGGCTGTTGATGATGTACGTGGCGTCAAGGCATAGAGACAGGGCTTTGGACAGCCAAGCGAAAGTGTTGGACAACCAGACGAAGGCGCTGGACGCCTTGCTCGAGCGCACCGGAGCCTACACGAAATCGCTGGAAGCTACACTTGAGCGCACAGCGGGTTATTCTAAATCGCTGGAAGCTACGATCGAGCGCTCTGATGCCGGCTGGAAGGCGTTGATTGAGCGAGTCGAGACCAGCACGAAAGCGACGGATGCGTTGATCGAACGCACCGAGGCCAGCACGAAGGCGATGCTCGACCGCGTCGAGAGCGGCGCGAAGGCGACGGATGTGTTGATCGAACGAACGGAAGATAGCGCGAGGGCGCTTCGGAAATTACTGGAGAGAACTCCATAAAAGCGCTTGCCGGGATGTTTCCTTGGAAAATCTAGCGGCGCGAAAACCTACCCCGCCGCGGCGACGGGATTCATGGATTCAAGCGCTTCGTCCATCTCTTCGATGATCGCCTTCGCCGCGCGATGCGGGTCGTCGCTTTGCGTGATGGGCCTGCCCACGACGAGATAGTCCGAACCCATGCGGATGGCGTCCGCCGGCGTCGTGATTCGTTTATGATCGTCAGACGCGGCCCACGCCGGCCGGATTCCGGGGCTTACGATATCGGCATTCGGGAACCTTTCCCGGCATGCCCTGATGGCGTCGCCCGAAACGATCAAACCGTCGCATCCCCCTGCGAGCAGCTTTTCTCCCCGCTCGAGCATGTATTGCGTTGAATCCGCACCTTTGATTCCTTCGCTTCGCAAGTCATCGTCACTGAGACTCGAAAGCAGCGGCACCATCAGGATTTTGGGGTGCTCCGCAACGCCTCGGGTTTTCAGCGCGGTTTCAATCGTCCTGGTTGTCATCACGTAGGGCATGGACTCGGTGAGCGTGACGAACCTGACGTCCAGGGCCATGCAGCTCTCGATGAACCTGGCGATCGTGTTGCCGATGTCTCCCGAGAGCTTCAAGTCCACGAACACCCCGCCACGGCCTGCGCGGCGGTCCTGAAGCTCCTTAATGAATCCGAGCAGGTTTCCCGCCAGAAAGAGTTCGAGCCCGACCTTGAAGAAAGAGGTGTTTTCGAGTTTTTCAACCAGCCCGAGCGCTTCGGCGTGCGTCGGCACGTCCAGCGCAACGATGAGGCGGTCTTTGCCGCTCAGGCTCGCCGCGGGTCTTTCCCCCATCGACGCTCCTCCTCTTTCGTCGGGCAGCAATTCCGGTGATTTGCGGGCGAAAACGCAAAAACCTTATCGTACATTTCGCATGGGAAATCAAACACGCATCCCCCCATGCTCGGGGTTGTTGAAAACTCTGTTTCAGTAGCAGGCGCGTTCCCCTCGTCCCGCCAAGCCGCCGTATCGCCCTCACCCTGAGTAGCCGCCGAAGGTCAAACGCGACTGAGAAGGGGTTGTTGAAAAA
>JAPOYD010000164.1 GCA_026706735.1 Nitrospinota bacterium
TGCAAATGTATTGAGTAAAAGAATTATTCCTTTCCGCCCTGAATGCAGGAACTTTCTCATAGGTAGTTTTTACGAAAAATCAACATTTTTCCCGTGCGCTTCCGTCCAATTTCAAGAAATGATAAAAGACGCCGGAAAATGAATGTAGTCCAGCAAGGCCTTCTTTTTTGATTCGATGGCGCCTCCAATTTCTGGGAGATTGTAGATGGGTTCCAATCATGGAAGAAATTATATTTTTACGTCCGAGTCTGTTTCGGAAGGACATCCTGACAAAATTGCCGATCAGATTAGCGATTCCGTTCTGGACGCTATTTTTCATGAAGATCCCAACGGTCGTGTTGCTTGTGAAACGCTTATCACGACGGGCATTGTTTTCGTGGCTGGTGAGATAACGACGGCGGCCCATTACGATGCGCGTGAGATTGCGCGCGAGACGATTCGACACATCGGCTACGACAATTCGGCATATGGTTTTGATTGCAATACATGTTCGGTCGTTACGGCGATAGACAAACAATCACCCAACATCGATCAAGGGGTATCGGAGGGACAAGGTCTTTTCCATGAACAAGGAGCGGGCGACCAGGGGATGATGTTCGGGTTCGCCTGCCGCGAATCCGAAGAGTTGATGCCTTTGCCCATCATGTTGGCCCACAAGCTGGTCCGCAGGACCACGGAAGTGAGAAGAAGTGGCGCCTTGGACTACCTGCGCCCCGACAGCAAAAGCCAAGTATCCGTTCGCTATGAAGATGGCAAGCCCGTGGCGATCGACAATGTCGTCATATCCGCTCAGCATTCCGAGGACGTGGGGCTCGAGCAGATCCGTGAAGACATCATTCGCGAAGTCATACGCCCCATCCTCTCGGAAGAGATGACGACAGAGGGCACTAAATTTTATGTGAATCCGACTGGGCTTTTCGTCATTGGGGGCCCCATGTGCGATACGGGACTCACGGGCCGGAAAATCATTGTGGATACTTATGGAGGATATAGCAGGCACGGTGGTGGCGCATTTTCAGGCAAAGACCCCTCGAAAGTGGACCGCTCAGCCGCCTATATGGGGCGATATATCGCTAAAAACATCGTTGCTGCAGGACTCGCGGATATAGCAGAAGTGCAACTCGCTTATGCCATCGGCGTGGCGGACCCCGTTTCCGTATTGGTCGAGGATTTCGGGACAGGCCGCGTGGACCCGGATGTCCTCTCAGGGGCCGTCCGTGAAGTTTTCGGTCTCAAGCCCAGGGAAATTATCGAACACCTCGACTTGCGCCGCCCCATTTTCAAAAACACGGCGGCTTATGGACACTTTGGCCGCAGTGAACCTGAGTTCACCTGGGAGAAAACAGATAAGACAGCCGATTTGAAGACGGCTGTCGGGGCGTAAGATATCGTAGCGCAGAATGACCGATTTTGACCGCAGGAAATTTGGAGAAGAAATGGATTTCGACATCAGAGACAAAAGCCTGGCGGGGCAGGGCGCATTGCGGATGGAGTGGGCCTCAAGGAGTATGCCTGTTCTGAATATGATTCTGGATCGTTTCGAGAGAGAAAAACCGCTTGAAGGGGTACGCATCGCCGCTTGTCTGCATGTGACGACGGAAACTGGATATTTGGTGAAGACCTTGGCGGCCGGTGGCGCCGAGGTGAGCCTATGCGCATCGAATCCGCTTTCAACCCAGGACGATCTCGCCGCGAGTCTCGTGGAGAACGAGGGGATTCCCGTCTACGCCATCAAAGGAGAAGACAGGGATACCTACTACAGCCATATGGCGTCCGTACTGGACAGCAGGCCCCACATCACGATGGATGATGGTGCGGATCTCGTAACTCAGATATTGACGGATCGCAGAGAGTTGATTCCCGATATCCTCGGTAGCACCGAAGAGACGACGACCGGAGTGATCCGGCTCCGCGCCATGGCGGAGGATGGCGTACTTGAATTTCCTGTCATCGCAGTGAACGATGCGAACACCAAGCATTTTTTCGACAACCGATATGGAACGGGCCAGAGTACAATAGACGGGATCATTCGCGCCACGAACAGGTTGCTGGCGGGCTCGGTTTTTGTCGTCTCGGGCTATGGCTGGTGTGGGAAGGGGCTGGCGAGCAGAGCGCGGGGCATGGGCGCCAATGTCATCGTGACCGAAGTGACGCCCCTCAACGCCCTGGAAGCCCTGATGGATGGATATCGCGTCATGCCCATCGCCGAGGCGGCCGGGATTGGGGATTTCTTCTGCACCGTCACGGGCGACACGAGTGTCATTCGCCTTGAGCACATCATGAAGATGAAAGATGGGGCCATTATATCCAACTCGGGGCATTTCGACGTGGAAATCGATGTAGCTGGGCTCGAGGAGGTGGCCATGTCGAAGCGAGAAATTCGCTCACTGGTCGACGAATATACGCTCGAAGACGGAAAAAGGATTGTCGTCATCGGAGGCGGCCGCTTGGTAAACCTTGCCACCGCCGAAGGGCATCCGAGCAGCGTGATGGACATGAGCTTCGCCAATCAGGCGCTGGCTGCCGAATACATTGTGAAGGAAGGCTCGAATCTGGGAAACGAGGTGTATCCGGTGCCCCAGGAATTGGATGACGACATTGCCCGCCTGAAACTTCAGAGCATGGGCGTGGAAATCGACATGCTGACCGATGAGCAGGAGAAATACTTGAAGAGCTGGCAGCAGGGCACTTAGGGCATTTCCCCATCCCATACGCCGCCCGCCACGGGAGAAGTTTCTGTGGTCGGAAATCTGTTCGCCACGCCGTGCAGGACAAGCAGGGCTGAAAGGCTGCCGGGGAATTCACTTCTCATTCTCGCTCTTTTGCTTCTTTTCTGGGTGCAAGGTGAGGGGAGCGCTTTTGGCGCGCGGGGTTCGGGCGCGAGCATTCTCGGCATTCGGGAATTCTCTACCCCGGGTTATGCGCGGGTCGTCTTCATATTGGACCGCGAAACGTTTGATTTCAAATCGGGCGTCTTGAAGAAGCCCATGCGAATTTTCCTTGACATCCCTCGCGGGCGCCTCGCAAGGGGCGCTCAAATTCCGAAATTTTCTCCGGAAAAAAGCATCGTATCTCGCCTCAGGTCCGGCAAGCCGCGCAAGAACAGCCTGCGCCTCGTGATTGATATCGCGAAAAAAGATGACGTCAAATACCGGATCTTCACCCTCCCGAGTCCGCAGCGCATCGTGGTTGACGTATGGGCCAAAAGCACGGGCATCTCGAAACTCTCCAAAAAGGGAGGGCGCAAGCGCCCGGAACCCAAAACATCCGGCCACGCGCTCAGGGAGCCCGTTCGACGAAAAACGCTGGAGCGCCGCGATATGAATTTGGCTCAAAGATTTCGCCGTGGTCTGGGTCGAGTCGTCCTTGACCCGGGGCATGGGGGCAAGGATCCGGGCGCAGTCGGCTTGTCCGGCTTGAGAGAGAAACGCGTCGCTCTTGACATCGCTCTTAGAACCAGACGGGTGCTGAGGCGCGCCTGGCGCGGCAACCGGATATATCTAACCCGAACTTCCGATAGATATATTTCTCTTTCCTACAGGACATCGTTCGCCAATGAACATGACGCGGATATTTTCGTGTCGATTCATGCGAACAGCGCGAGGTCACGGCACATACACGGCATCGAAACCTATCTGTTGAGCGAGGCTTCATCGGGCAGGGCACTCAGATTGGCGGCCAGAGAAAGCAGGACGACGCTTGCGCGCATGACCGATTTACAAAAGATCCTGAACGACTTGGGATTGAGGTCGAAGGTTACAGAGTCTCAGCAGTTGGCGCAGCAGGTTCAGCAAGCGATGGTTAAACGTCTGAGGCCGGGCTATCGCGGCATCCGCGATCTGGGCGTGAAGCGTGGTCCGTTCTATGTGCTGCTCGGTGCCCGGATGCCGAGTATTTTGGTCGAGGTCGCATTTATCTCGAACCGGCGGGAAGCGCGCCGGATGCGCAGTCCCAAGTATCGCCAGGCGCTTGCGGAAGGAATTGCAAGAGGTATTATGAAGTTTGTGGGCGTCGGCTCCGGAAAAGCCGGAAGGAGTGCCCTGAGACGCTAAATCCCGTATTTATCTGGAAACGCCTCCATGCCTTCTCCCGTATTCGTAATCGTAGGGCGTCCGAATGTAGGGAAATCCACGTTCTTCAATCGTCTCATCGGCAGACGAGACGCTATTGTGCAGGCGGAACCGGGTGTGACGCGGGACAGGCGCTACGGCGAGGGGGAATGGGAAGGCAGGACATTTCTCGCCGTCGATACGGGCGGCATCGCGGCATCGGAAGGCGATCCGTTCTTGCCGAAAATTCAGGAGCAGACGGCGGCCGCCATCGAGGAGAGTGACGTCGTTTTATTTCTTGTAGATGGAATCGAAGGCCTTCTTCCCGGAGACCTTGAAGTTGCACAAATGATCCGCGTCTCGCATAAACCGGTTTTACTCATTTTGAATAAATCAGATTCCAAGCGCACGCGTGAGACGGAATGGGATTTTTACCAATTGGGCCTTGGGGAAGTTTGGCCCATTTCGGCGGAGCACGGCTCAGGTGTATCCGATGTGATGGATGAGGCGATACGCATTGCTTCGAATGAAGTCGGAAGCGAGGAAGCTGAAGATACGGATGAGCGTCGTATCGCCGTCGTTGGCCGTCCGAATGTCGGAAAATCCTCTTTCGTGAATCAGATTCTGGGAAGTGAGCGGACTCTGGTGAGTCCCGTGCCGGGGACGACACGGGATCCGGTGGATTCCCTGTGCGTAAGAGGGGAGAAGCCGTATCGTCTCGTGGATACGGCGGGCATCAGGAGAAGAGGGAAGATCGGCAAGCGCCAGGTAGAGGCGGTGAGCATGATTATGGCCTATCGCAGTATTGAGCGCGCCCAGATCGCCTTGCTTCTCATCGACGCAACGCAAGGCCCGAGGACGATGGATGCGCAAATTGCCCGCCACATCAAGGAATCTGGCCGCGCCTGTGCGATATTGTTGAATAAATGGGATCTCCTGGCGAAGGAGAGCAAAACGTATGATGAGAAAGTACGAGAGATCAGGGACAAGCTGGTCCACATCCACTTCGCGCCGGTTCTTTCGGTCTCCGCTCTGACGGGGCAAAGGTGCGAGCGTGTGTTCGATGTGGTAGAGAAGATATATGAGTCTCACCTCAGGCGTGTGCCCACCGGGCAACTGAATCGCGCGATAGCGGAAATCGTTCACGCGCATCCTCCGCCCACCGTTACGGGAGGGCGACGTCCCAAGGTGTATTATGCCACGCAAAGCGGTGCTGCTCCGCCTCATGTCATCCTCTTCGCGAGCCTCGCCAGCCAGATCCCGGTGCAGCAGTATGGGAGGTACGTGGAAAACAGGTTGAGAGAGCGGTTTGATTTTGAGGGTACGCCGCTTAGGGTGAGTTTTCGTCAGAGAGGGGCGAGCACACCCCGAAGACGAAATGGAAGAGCGAGACGATAACTTCAAGGATTTTCGAGAGTTTGGAGCAAACGCACAATTTTATAGTTCACACCTAGCTTTAATGTTGCCTCGCAAGTAATTCATTCTGATTGACAAAGCGAACTTTGAGTGGCAGGATTCGGGAATACGTGTTTTCGCACTTATCATCAGGTCGGGCGCGAGGCTCTTTCTAAACGTCATGTTGCCAAAGGGCTGATTTCAGAGGAGTTGAGGTAGATGGCGGCTCACGAAACAGACAAAATCCGTAACGTTGCTTTTGTGGGAGAAGGAGGAAATGGAAAAACTTCTCTCGTGGAAGCCTGCCTCTTCACCGCAGGAAGCACTGACAGGCAAGGAAAGGTTGATGCGGGCAACACGATACTCGATTCGGAACCCGAAGAGGTGAAGAGAAACTCCTCCATCTTGGGAGCAGTAGCCTACGCCAATTGGGACAGGCATCGAATCAACCTTCTCGATACGCCGGGGTATTCGAATTTTATATCGGATACCGTCGCGGCTATCCGCGCATGTGACAACGCCCTCGTCGTCCTGAACTCTCATTCAGAGCCGAAGGTGATTACCGAAAAAGTTCTGGCCTGGGCCGAGGAAGAAGGCTTGTCGACATTCATATATCTGAATCAGATGGACCATGAACAAGCCGATTTGAGCCGCGCGATGGAATATGCGGAAAAGACGGTCAATAAACGTCTCGTGGTATTGCAACTGCCCATGAACCCGGGCGCCGGTTTCAACGGAATCGTCGATCTTATCTCGGGCAAAGCTTTCACCTACCAGGTGGAGGGTAACGGAAAGGGCGTGGAAAGCGACATTCCGGCGGAACTTGCCGATTCCTATGAAGAGTATCGCGGACAGCTCATCGAGTTTGCTGCCGAGACGAACGAGGAAGTGCTCGAAAAATATCTGGAAGGAGAGGAGCTCTCACCTGATGAGATCGTTCAGGGACTGCGCCAGGGTATTCAAGAAGGTTCCTTCATGCCGGTTTTGTGCGGGTGTGGATTGAAAAACATAGGCACGGACCTTTTGCTTCAAGCGATTGAGCAGTTCGGCGCCTCGCCTTCGGCGCATGAATTCAAGGCGAAAAACACCAGCGGCGAGGAGATGAGCATCAAGGCGGATGCCGGTGAGCCTTTTCGCGCCCTGGTATTCAAGACGGTAGTGGACGCTTTTGCAGGCAAATTGAATTATTTCCGTGTGGTTTCGGGCGAGATTTCTTCCGATACCGGCGTTCTCAACACAACGCAATCGGAGAAAGAGAGAATCGGTTCTTTGCTCTTCATTCAGGGGAAGGGGCAGTCTCCCGTCTCCGACAGGCTTGTGCCGGGAGATATTGCCGCGCTCGCAAAGCTGAAAACCACCAGAACGGGGGACACGCTTTGCGACGAGTCCGGCGCCGTCGTGCTCGAGCCCATCAACTTTCCGTCGCCCGTCATTTCCTACGCCGTAGCGCCCAAGAGCAAGGGAGATGAGGAGAAGCTCAGCACGGCCCTCGCGCGTTTGCGCGATGAGGACCCCGCGCTGACCATCAGCCGCGACCCCCAAACGAAAGAGATGCTTCTTTCGGGTTTGGGTGTATTGCACATCGAGGTGATCGTAGAACGAATCAAGCGGAAATATGGTGTGGAAGTGGAGATGAAGACCCCGCGCGTGCCCTATAAGGAAACGATTAAGGGCAGAACCAAGGTTCAAGGCCGCTACAAGAAACAAACCGGCGGACGTGGGCAGTTTGGAGACACATGGCTCGAGATTGAGCCGCTACAGCGTGGAGGCGGGTTCGAGTTCGTGGACAAGATCGTGGGTGGAGCGATTCCCAAAACCTTCATTCCGGCCGTGGAGAAGGGGATCGTGGAGGCGATGGACTCTGGAACCTTGGCGGGTTATCCCGTGACCGATCTGAAAATCACGCTTTATGACGGCAGTTTTCACAACGTCGACAGTTCTGAAATGGCGTTCAAAATAGCGGGTTCGCTCGGTTTCAAGAAAGGCGTTCAGGATTGCAGGCCGACTCTGCTCGAACCCATTATGAACATGCAAATCGTCGTTCCAGAAGAGTATATGGGCGACATCATCGGAGACATGAATTCGCGCAGGGGCAGGGTGCTCGGCATGGACCCGAGTACCAGCGGAAAACAGGTCATCAAGTCTCAAGTTCCCATGTCAGAGGTGTTGAACTATGCGCCCGCGCTGCGATCGCTGACCGCAGATCGGGGCGATTTCTCCATGGAATTTTCTCATTATGAGGAAGTGCCGGGACAGATTTCTGAAAAAATCATATCTGAAGCGGCGACTGCCCGTGAGAGCGAATAATTTTCGCATATAGAGGGTTCATATCATGGCGAGAAAAGGGGTGAATCTTCTCGAAGGCGATGATGAGGAAAGGGAAGGGGATTCAGACGGAGACTCTGGAGACGACGGAGGAAGTTACGAGCGTCGAAGAGGCGGTTTTGTCGACGTCTTGATGGTCATCCTGTTCGTATGTGTCATGCTGGGTGGAGTAGCTTGGGCGGGATATCAGTTCTGGTGGCTTCCAAAAATGAAAAAAACGGAACAGCTCAAAACAGCCCGCATAACGCAAGAACAACAAAGAAAAATGCGTTTGGCGAAAATGAGAGGCGCAACCGAACGCGCGCAACAGACTCCCGGCGCCTCTGGCCAATTTCAACAAAATCAAAGCCCACAGGAACAAAAAAGAGGTCTCAGGGGAGCGGAGCAAAACATCCCGCCCGCGCGCCCGGCACCTTCGAGATCGGCCGCAGAACCAATATCTCCCGCCGCGTCGATGATGAACCAGAAAGCCGCGCCGCGAAGGCCGGCTGAAAAAGCGCCCCTCGCTGCCGCTCCGATAATGGAGAAGCCCGCCATTCCCTCGCGGGCGAAAACCAGGCCGAAACAGCAGATGGTGATGGCCGCTGGGATACCCGAGAAAAAAGCTCCGGCTAAAACAACAGCACCCGTTCGCCCGAGCCCCAGGAGACAACTGGCCGCTGAGAAAAAGACCGAAAAGGCAAAAGCGAAAATTCGGGGCGAAACAGGCATCCGCAAGCCGTCTCAGGGTTATTACTACAGCGTTCAGGTGGCTTCCTGCCGTACTGGGCGTTGCGCGGAAACGTTCTCAAAACGCTTGAAGGGCAAAGGATTTTCCGTCTTCAAGGTGGCAGGCACCAGCCGCGCAAGAAGGAGCAGCAGCCGCATGACGGAGGTGCGCCTCGGCTCGTTTTCGAGTCTTGCCGAGGCTCGGGCTTTAGCGAGCGAGGCGAGGAAGAAAAAAATCGGAGCCAGGGTTTACCGATATAATAATCGATGGAGAGTGGCTGCAGGAAGTTTCAGGAATTTAGAAGATGCAGCCCTTCTTCTGGATCGTGCGGAAGATTCTGGTTTTCGTGGGGAGCTTGCCTCCCGGCTTCAAAGTGGCGGGACAAGGCGACTTTACAGAATAAGAACCGGAAAATTCGAGAGCCTTCGTGATGCCTTGGCATTCAGGAAAAAAATCCGCCTTGCCGGATTTTCGGATGCCATTGTAGTTCGTCGAAGGTCGAGAAAATAGGGAGTTTACCATGGCCCAGACTGCCCGAAATCAGCACATACCCGACAAGTTGTTCTTCAAGATCGGTGAAGTGGCGGAATTAACGGGCACGAAGCCCCATGTCTTGCGCTACTGGGAGAGCGAATTCCGGATGCTCCGGCCAGCGAAAGGTGATTCCGGGCAACGGATTTATCGCCGCAAAGACGTTGAACTCGTTTTTTCGATCAAAAAACTGTTGTATGAAGAGAACTTCACCATTGCCGGGGCCAAGAAGCAGCTTCAAAAGCAAAGAGCAGCGAGAGCCGAAGCAAACAAGGCGAAGAAGCCTGCCGATGCCGGGCCGGATATTGCTCCTGTGTTGCCGCTTGAAAGTTCAAGCCAGGAAAACATCGATCTGGCCTGGATTCGAAAAGAACTCAGAGAAATACTCGGGATTCTCGATAAGGGCCGTTGAGACTTGCCTGGATTTGATTCGCCAACTCCGCCCGGTCCGCATTTCGAGAAGCGATTGACGGATCGGTCTGTTCCGCTTATTGTGCCAGCCGCTAATTTCCGAGGACGGAAACCGCGAAGCAGCTTTGAATCTGGATAACTGATGCGCCAGTGGCCATACATTTCCGATGGAATCATTGTCGCTGATATGGGTTTTAACGCAAAAGGATCATGGTGAGATGGCCAGGACTTTCAGAAAAGAAATCCGGCAGCCGGATGCATTGCAGACGTATGGAAGAAAGGTGGTTTTCTGGTTTGTCGAAAACCAGAAGATTCTTTACGTGGGTCTGGGTGCTGTTGTTTTGGTGGCGGCTATCTTTGTGGGCTACCGCATGTGGGATGAGCGTGCGAAAGAAAAAGCGTCATTGGCATATGGATTGGCTAAAATCGCTTCTCCGGATGGCAAGGGAGAAGCAGCGGAAGCAGCGTTCCAAAAGGTGGCCAACGATTATCCACGCTCGCGCCCGGGTCTTCTGGCGAGATTACATCTGGCGGCCTTGCTGCGCGACAGAAAACAATATCAAGGTGCGCGGGCGCAATATGAACTCGTGGTGAAGAGCAGCGTTTCCTCTGAAACCGACAAAGAACTGGCGAGACGCGGAACAGCCTCTGTCCTGATGCTGGAGGGCGCCTGCGCCGAGGCCATCTCGGTTTGGGAGTCAATCCTCAAGAAAGGGAGTCTCTTGACGTCTGAAGATCTGTATATTTCCATTGCCGATTGTCAGGAGAGGCTTGGGCGGCCTGCGGATGCGCGTAAGACTTATGAAGAATTAAGCAAAAAACACCCCGAGAGCCCGTTTTTGACCGAGCAAATCCGCGCGAAGTTAGGTAGCGAAATAGCCGCCAAATAAAAGCCAGACCGGAAATTCCCCGCAAGGTAACTCGACGATAAGATATGTTATGTAAAATAATATCCCGGCGTGTATTCAGGGCTATCCGT
>JAPOYD010000112.1 GCA_026706735.1 Nitrospinota bacterium
GTTGTCCTGATTCTAACCATCCTGCAAAAGGACAGGCACGGAGGCCTGTCCCTACGGTCGAACCCGACTAATGAGGGTTGTTGAAAAAACCCCCCTGAGGAGGGAGAGTTTGACGCGACCGGCGAGGGGTTTTCAACACCCCGCCTTGGGCGGGTCAGATTACCCGGTTCGCTCGATTAGCGCGCGCAGGGCCGCCATCGACTCCTCGTGCTTGGCCATCGCCTCGTCGTGCCTGCGGATGCCATCTTCCTCCCTGCGGCGGGATTCGGCCATCGCCTCGTCGTGCTTGCGCTGGGAATCGGCGGCGCGCCTGTCGGCGCCCCTGGCCATCTCGCGGATGCCGTAGTAGATGAGCGCGAGGCCGCCGTAGGAGGCAACGAGGTTAAGGGACCCGATGATGAGGCTGATCTGTTCGTACGTCGTCATGCCTTTGCTCCAGAGTGGGTCCCGCATAACTCTCGTGGATTGCTACTATAGAAAGAGAAGATGCGCTTCGTCAAACACTCGCTCCTCGTTCGCTTCTTCCCGTCGCGGACAGACGCAGGGGCTTCGGACAGGCACGGAGGCCTGTCCCTACGGGTGAAACCCGATTTGGTGCCGGAAGGTTCGCAGTTTTGTTGTAGGGGCCGCATACATGCGGCCCATGTCGGGCGGCGAAAAAAGGCCGGGTCGCATGATATGTCGGACATATATGTCCGACCTACATAAACCATGACCCTTCCGGAAGAAATACCCCCCTACCCCCTGATTTCGCGCCGCGCCTGGACGAACACCACCGTGAGCACGATGATGGCCTGAAAGACGAACACCGCCGCTCCCGGCAGGCCGATGCTGCGCTGGAGCGAATCAGACCCCGAGACCAGCACCGCGAACACCGCGGCGGCGATGGTGACGCCGAGCGGGTTGTTGCGCCCGATGACGGCGATCAGGATGGCCATCGCCCCGTAGTTGGGCGCGCCCTCCGCCCCGCTGATGCCGAGCAGCAGGCTCTGGTGGAACCCCGAGACCTCGAGCGCGCCCGCCAGGCCCGAGAGCGCGCCGCAGGTCGGCATGATGATGAGCGTGACGCGCGCGACGTTGATGCCGCCGAAGCGCGCGGCGCGCGGGTTGTCGCCCACCGCGCGGATCTCGTAGCCCGCGATGGTGCGCGTCATGAAGAAGTACATGCCCACCGCCGCCGCCAGCGCGATGATGAAGCCCGCGTGCGCGCCCGCCCTCGGCATCACCTGGGGGAGGACGGAGGCGTCGGGGATCGGGAGCGAGATGGCCTCGCCCGCCAGCGGGTCGTTCCAGGGGCCGTTCGCGAGGTAGTCCACCAGGTAGAGGGCCACGAAGTTCAGCATCACCGTCACGAATATCTCGCTCACCTGGAAGCGCACGCGCAGGATCCCCGGGATGAAACCCCAGAACCACCCGCCCAGAATTCCGCCCAGCAGTCCCAGCGGCACGAATACCGGCCAGGGGAGGTTCATGCCCTCGAGCGCGAAGGCGGTGCCCGTCATGCCGATGGCGCCCGCGTATATCTGCCCGTCCACGCCGATGTTGAAGTGGCCGCCGCGCATCCCGAAGGCCACCGCGAGCGAGGCGAGCAGGAGCGGGCAGAACTTGTTGAGCGTCTGCGCGAACCCGCCCCACGTGCCGAGCGAGGAGCGGAGGACGGTGCCTAGCGCCACGAGCACGTCGCCGCCGAAGGCGACGATGAAGACGGCCCCGCACGCCAGCGCGAGCGCCCCCGCCGCCGCGTAGGTGACCGCGAACTCGATCGCTATTTTTTTCTTCTCGCTCACGTTCGCCGAAGCGGCCATCAGGAACCCGCCCCCTGTTTCTGGCCCGCCATCAGGGCGCCTATCCGGTAGATGTCGTATTTGGGGCCGTCGAAGGCGCCGAGGATCTCGCCCGCGTAGATGACGACGATGCGGTCGCTCATCAGGCAGAGTTCGTCCAGGTCTTCGGATATCAGCAGGACGCCCGCGCCTTTCGCGCGAAGCTCGCGCAGCCGGCCGTGCACGAACGAGGCGGCCATGACGTCGAGCCCGCGCGTGGGGTTGTTGGCGATCATCACCTTCCCGCCCGTCGTGTGGGCGAGCATGACCGAGCGCGCCACGATGGTCTTCTGGATGTTGCCGCCCGATAGGTGCGCCGCGGGCACGTGCTCGTTCCGCGCCAGGATGTTGAATTCCGCGATCGCGTTCCGGCCCATCTCATGCACGGCCTCGCGCTCGAAAATCCCGCGCCGCCTGAAGATGTGCGGGTGGAGGCCGAGCACAAAATTCTCAGCCAGGCTCAGGCCCGGCAGAATGCCCTCCTCTATCCTGTCCTGCGGCAGGAGGCTCATCCCCCGCGCGATGCGCCCGGCCACCGAGAGAGAGGAGACATCCTCGCCGTCGATATGGACCTCGCCCTCCTCAACCTCGATGAGCCCGGCCAGGGCTTCGGCCAGTTCCTTCTGGCCGTTCCCCGAGATGCCCGCCATGCCGACGATGAGCCCCCGGGGGACGTCGAAGGCGACGTCCCTGAGCGGCACCCCCCGCTTCGCCGACGTGCGCACCCCCCGCACCGAAAGGGCGGGGTGCCCCTCCCGGGCCGCCGAGGGTCCGGTCGGCCGCTCGCCCTCGGGCGGCATGCCGCGCTCGCCCATCATCATCCGGACGAGTATTTCGCGGGTGGCCTCCTCGCGGGGGATGGTGTCGATCTTGCGCCCCCCGCGGAACACGGTGATGCGGTCGCAGTTGTCCAGGACCTCCTGGATCTTGTGCGTGATGAAGACGACCGTCAGCCCCCCCTTGGCGAAGGACTTCAGGATCGAGAACAGCCCGTCCACCTCGTGGGGGGTCAGCATGGTCGTCGGCTCGTCCAGGATCAGGATGTCCGCGCCGTGGTAGAGCGCTTTCAGGATCTCGACCTTCTGCTGGATCCCGGCGGGCAGGGTCTTCACCTGCTCATCGAGCGGGATGGAGAGGCCGTAATTCGCGGCGAGTTCCTCCACGGAGCTGCGCCGGGCTTCGACGTCGAGCTTCCAGCGCGCGCCCTCCCGGCCCAGCAGGATGTTCTCGAGCGCGGTGAAGTTGCCGATCAGCTCCACGTGCTGGTGCACCATCCCGACGCCGACCGCGATCGCGTCCTGGGGCGAGCCGATATCCACCTCGCGCCCGTCGACCGCGATTCTCCCCGCATCCATGCGGTAGAGGCCGCTCAGGATGTTCATGAGCGTGGTCTTGCCCGCGCCGTTCTCCCCCAGGAGGGCGTGGATCTCCCCCTTGGCGGCCTCGAAGTCGACCGCGTCCAGGGCGCGGACCTGGCCAAAGGACTTGCTGACGTCGTGCATCTCGACGCGGGCAGCGGCAGTTTCCGTCATGAGCATCATCCAATCGAAGCGCCCCGTCCCCGCGCGGGAACGGGGCGCTCTCACATCTCGCTTATTTCGCCAGCATGACCTTCTTCATTGCGAGCCGGGGCTTGATCGCTCCGTTACGGACTTTTTCATACGTCTCCTTGGTTCTCTTCACGGCCTCGGCGGATACGTTCGACATCGGACCGAGTTCGAAGCCGTTCCCCAGGTTCATGGCGACGTATCCCCCCGGTGATCCTTTCAGGATTCCTTCCATGACCTGCCGGTAGGGAGGCCGGAAATCGATGATCAGCGTACCGGCGAAATGCTTGGGCGCCTTGTCCGTCTTGTCGGTGTAGAAGGTGGTGACCAGCACCTTGCGCTTCGCCTTCTTGGCGGCCTCGGCGACCCCGTACACGCCCAGGTTCACCATGTTGATGATGAAGTCGACGCCGTTCGCGATCATGGCGTCGGCGGTCTGGCGCGCCTTGACCGGGTCGTTCTGGTTTCCGGTGAAGGCGTAGGTGAGCTCTGCCTTGGGGTTGGTCGCCTTGAGCGCGTCCGAGATGGTGTTGATGGAAGCCTTGAAGTCCGGCAGCGGGATGCCCGCGATGACGCTCACCTTGTTCGTCTTGGTCGAGAGGCCGGCCAGCACGCCGAAGGGATAGAAGGCCTGGAAATAGTGGCGGTGAATGTTCCAGACGTTCTTGGGAACCTTGAACTTGCCCGAACTCTCCATGACGAAGGTCACTTCGGGAAATTTCGGCGCCAGCTTCTGCACGAGCCGGACGTACTGCCCGCCGTGGAAGCCGATGATGGTGAAGCCCGAGGATATGTACTCGCGCGCCACCCGCTCGGCGTCCGCAGGCGAGATGCGCTCGGAGTAGGAGGTTTCGATCTTGAACCTCTTCTTGATGTCCTGGGCGACTTCATAGCCGCGGAAGTTGTAGTCCGCATCCTCGATGGGTCCGGGCAGGATGACGGCGAACTTGTGGGCCTTCGCGGCGAGCGCCTGGCCGGGCACGATCAGGGCAAGGGCCGCGAGCGCGGCGGCGGCGAAGAACAATCGGCGTGTCCATTTGGTTTTCATGTCATTCCTCCTTGATGAGAAACACAATATCCCGGACATGGGTTCAATCCCGGGCTTCACGGTCGTATGGCCTCGTGAGCGCGCGCGGGCTTTCGGCGCCCCGCGCGACCTGGACCAGAACTATCATGGCGAACACGTACGGCAGCATCAGCAAAAACTGCGGCGGTATGATCTTGGCGTATTGCGGCAGGGCGTTCACCTTGAACTGGAAGGCGTCCACGTACGCGAACAACAATGCGCCGACGAACGACCATACCGGCACCCAGCGTCCGAAGATCACCAGCATCAGGGCGAGCCACCCCCTTCCGTTCACGATGTTGTCCGTAAAGGATCCCGATATCACGAGCGGCAGGTATGCGCCCGCCACGCCCAGGAAAAGCCCGCCCACGGCGCAGGCGCCGTAGCGCATGCGGGCGACGTCGATCCCCACCGTGTCCGCCGCGCGCGGATTTTCCCCGCAGGCGCGAAGTCTCAGGCCCAGCGGCGTCTTGAAGAGGAAAAAACTCACCGCCGCGACGAGGAAATAGGACATGTAGACGAGCCCGTTCTGCGCGAAGAAAATCTCGCCGATGAAGGGGATGCTTCCCAGAATCGGGATGCTTATTTCTTTTAACGTCGGCACCTGGGGAATGGACTGCACGACCCCCACCGCCAGCCGGTAGATGGTGGGCGAGATTCCCAGCCCCAGGACGAATATCCCCAGCCCGATGACGATCTGGTTCGCCCGCAGGGTGATGGAGAAATACGCCAGAAGCAGCGTCAGGACGCTCCCCGAGAGCGCCGCGACGATGCAGCCGATAATCGCGCTGCCCGAGTAATAGGTGAGCAGAAAGCCCGTCACCGAGCCGAGCGTCACGATGCCCTCGATGCCGACGTTCAGAATCCCCGAGCGCTCGATGATGGTCTCGCCCAGGCACGCGATGATGAGCGGCGCCATCATGAGCAGGGTGAGCTGGAAAAGGGATATGTCGAACAAGAGGGACAAGAAGGCGCACTCCCCGCAGTGGTGTGAAAATGCGAAAAATCGTCTCCGTGCGCCGCTGCTCGGGAGACGGGGCGTATTTATCTATCCTTGTCGCTTTGCAGCCAGTATGCCTTATGTATTCTCAAATTCAAAATATACAGGTTTCATGTTTCCAGCTTGTAACGCGGATTATCCTTCTCCTGCGGCCCGTACCCCTCACTCTGCCTGGTCGCTGCATCGACCTCACCCTGAGTAGCCGCTCCCTCGACTTCGCTCGGGGCAGGCTCCGCCGTCCCCAATACCCTCACCCTGAGTAGCGGCGAAGCCGCGTATCGAAGGGCAATCCCGATTGAAGGCAATCGCTCCCGCATTGGTCGCGATTGACCCTCGATACGGCGCGCAAGCGCGCCTACTCGGGATGAGGGATGTCGGACTCGATCGATGAGGGAGGGTTCGCCGCGCGCCGCCCGTCGCATTGCGTTGCAATGAAAGCGGATGCGTTGCCCGCCGGGGTTGGTTCATACATAATGCGCGCATTGCATACGCTTCCCAAAATGAACCGACCACCCAAGATGGAGATCGTTTCTCTTCTTCGTCCAAAAGGAGACCTCCGAGATGGAATTGATCGATCTGAGCATGGAAATATACCGGGACATGCCGATTTACCCGGACCTGCCCGGCCCCTCCCTCACCGTCGATGAAGACTGGGACACCGTGGCAAGACGGACGGGCTCCATCAACTATGGCGCCCCCATCGTGACCAACCACTGCGTCATCTTCATGAGCGACCATACGGGCACGCACATCGACTCCCCCTGGCACAACAACCCCGACGCCTTCACGACCGAGCGCATCCCGCTCGAATGGTGCCTCTCGGACGGCGTCGTCCTCGATTTCACGGACAAGGAATCGGGCTACGCCATCACGGCGGCGGACGTGGAAGGCGCGCTCCAGAAAATCAACTACACCCTCAAGCCGCTCGACATCGTGCTCATCCGCACCGATGCGAGCGTGGACTGGCAGACGAACCCCGACTACACGATGAACCAGCCCGGCATGAGCGCGGAGGCGACCCACTACCTCATCGACAACGGCATTTGCGTGATGGGGATAGACGCGAGCGGTTGGGACGTCCCGATCTGGAAGATGCACGAGACGCGCAGCTACTGGGAGGCCCACCGTGTCATGCTGGAAAAAGACTACTGCCACATCGAGAACATGATAAACCTGAACCTGATACCCAAGTCCCACGGGTTCAAGCTCTCGGTGCTGCCCATCAAGTTCCGCGGCATGTCGGGTTCCCCCATTCGCGCGGTGGCTATCATCGAGTAGACCCCGGGGGAAGTGGAGCGAGTGAAATGGCGCTGGCCGTCCGCGTCTTAAGCGGCGCGTACCACGATTCGGTGAAGCTCATGCGCATCAGCGCCGCCGCTTCCGGGAGGCCGGGCGTACGGGGTGCGGTTGCCCTCATGGGCACGCCGATGAACCTCGAACAACTCGCAGCGAGCGGCCTGCTGGCGGAAGAAGCGAAAGGCGCCGGGCCGAACGACCTCGTCCTCGTCGTAGAAGCGACTACCCCGGAGGCGGCGCAAGAAGAGCTCACCATGATGGAAGCGGCGCTCACGGCCCCCCGGACAGGCGGCGGAGCGGGCGCGCTCGCGAATCTCGCCGCACCCACGCTCGACGCCGCGCTCGGCAAGGACCCCGCAATCAATCTCGCCCTTTTCTCGATTCCTGGCCCGAGCGTGCGCCGCGAGGCCGAACGCGCACTCAGAAAAGGCCTCCACTGTCTCATCTTCAGCGACAACGTGCCTGTTGAAGACGAGGTGGCGCTCAAACGCATGGGACGCGAGCGGGGGCTTCTTGTCATGGGCCCCGATTGCGGCACGGCGCACATCGGCGGCATGGGCTTGGGTTTTTGCAACGTGGTGCGTCCCGGCGGAATCGGGATCGCGGGCGCGGCGGGCACCGGGATTCAGGAAGCCATGGCAGCGGTCGACGCCGCGGGAGGCGGAATCTCCTGCGCCCTGGGAACCGGAGGCCGTGACGTGACGGACGAGGTCTGCGGCCTCGCCATGATCCAGGCCATCGAGGCCCTCACAGAGGATTCGGCTACGGAAGTTCTCCTCGTTCTCGGCAAACCGCCCGAGCCCGCCGCCATGAGAAAAGTATTGGAAACGGCTTCCCGGTGCGCGAAGCCCGTCGTCATCCACTTCGTCGGAGGCCGGAGCGAGGATGTCCTCGCGCATTCCGGCCTTCATGCCGCGGATTCGCTCGCCGACGCGGGGAGGCTCGCCGTCTCGCTGAGTGGTGGGCAAGCCGAAGCTACGCCCCTTGAAGTCGGCACGGATGCGAGAGCAAGAATCGCCGAGTGGAGCCGAGAGAAAGATAGGGGCCGCCGTTACCTGCGCGGCGTCTACACGGGCGGAACGCTGTGCGCAGAAGCGCAGGCGATCGTCGGAAAAACCATAGAGGGGATTCGCTCCAACGCGCCCCTCGATAAAGCAGGCGGCGAGATGGCCGACCCCATGAGTTCGGAGGGCCACGCGGTGGTGGACCTGGGCGACGATCTCTTCACGCGGGGAAAACCCCATCCCATGATCGACCCTGCGCCTAGAAGCGCGCGCATCGTCCAGGAGGCCCGAGACCCCGAAACGGCGGTTGTGCTCTTCGACGTGGTACTGGGCCTCGGCGCACATGAAGACCCGGCGGGAGAGGCGGCGAGAGCAATCGAGGAGGCCTCGAATCCGAACCTCTTGTTTGTCGCCTCGGTGACGGGCACCGGGGGCGACCCGCAGGGATTGAGCGCCCAGCGCGCCAGACTGGCCGGGGCCGGCGCACTGGTGGCGGATACGCACGCCGGGGCGTGCCTCGCGGCCGCCGCCGCGCTGGATGGGCTGGGCGAATGAGCGCGAAAAAATTACTGGAGGGCGTCCGCGTCGCCAACGTCGGCGTGGCGTTGTTCGCGGAGAGCCTGGCCGCGCAGAACGCCCCCGTGGTGCAGGTGGACTGGCGTCCCCCCGCCGGAGGAGACCCCAAGATGATTGAACGCCTCGACAGTTTGGCCGCCTGCGATGCGGCCAACGACGCCGCCATCGAACGCCTTCAGGCGGCCAAGCCCGTATGGGTGGACGTCGGCGTGGCGATAGAAGAGGTACCCGGCATGGGCGAACGCACCCTCCTGCACGCAGGCCCTCCCATCACCTGGGAGAGGATGTCCGGGCCTCTCAAGGGCGCGATGATCGGCGCGGCGCTGTTAGAAGGCTGGGCGCAGGACGCGGAGGCGGCGGAGAAACTCTGCGCGAGCGGAGAAATCTCCTTCGAGCCCTGTCACCACCACGCGGCGGTGGGACCGATGGCGGGCGTGGTGTCGCCCTCGATGCCGGTGAGCATCATCGAAAACCGCGCACCCGATGAACTCGGCGGCGGCGGCAGGGCCTGCTGCACGCTGAACGAGGGTCTCGGCAAGGTGCTGCGCTACGGCGCCTATTCAGAAGACGTGCTGGCGCGCCTCAGATGGATGGCGGAAGAACTGGCCCCGGCACTGCGCGCGGCCCTGCGGGCCATGCCGGATGGCCTGGACATCAAGAACGTCATCGCGCGCGCACTGCAGATGGGCGATGAGGCGCACAACCGGAACGTCGCGGCCACATCGACGGTCGCCCGCACCCTCATTCCTTACCTCGCGGAGGCGGTGAACGACACGAAGGTGATCTCCCGCGTGGCGGAATTCCTGGCGGGCAACGATCACTTCTTCCTGAATCTGGCGATGCCCGCCGCCAAGGCGAGCCTCGACACCATGGCGGGAGTCAAGGGCTGCTCCCTGGTCTATACCATGTCGCGCAACGGCACGGATTTCGGGGTCAGGGTCGCCGGTCTGGGGGACGCGTGGTTCACGGCGCCCGCGAAAAATCCTGTCGGTCTTTTCTTTCCGGGCTATTCGCAGGAAGACGCCAATCCCGACATCGGCGATTCAGCCATCATGGAAACACTCGGCGTCGGCGGATTCGCCATGGCCGCGGCGCCCGCCATCGTCGAGTTCGTGGGCGGCTCGACGGCGGAGGCCTTTCAGGCGACGAACGAGATGTACGGCATCACCTGGGCGAGGAGCCGCGACTACACCCTCCCCATTCTCGATTTCGCGGGCGTGCCGATGGGGGTCGACGTCCGCAAGGTGATCGAGACGGGCATCCACCCCGTCATCAACACCGGAATCGCCCACCGCGAGCCGGGCGTAGGACAGATAGGCGCGGGCGTCCTCCGTGCGCCCGAAGCGCCGTTCCAAAAGGCCTTCGAAGCCCTCGTCGAGAAGATGTCAGGGTAGTCTTTCAAAGTAGTTCCAAGCAAGAAAACCCACTTCCTCTCGCTCGCGTTTGATTACCTGGTTCGCTCGATGAGTTCGCGCAGGGACGCCATGGATTCTTCGTGCCTGCGTTTGGATTCTTCATCCCTGCGCCGGGATTCTGCCATGAACTCGTTGTGCCTGCGCTCGGAGTCGGCCATCGCCTCGGCATGCTTGCGCTCGGAGTCGACGGCGCGCAGCTCCGCGTTCTTCGCCATGGTGCGGATGCCGTAGTAGATCAGCGCGAGACCGCCGTAAGAGGCAATCAGGTTGAGATAGGCGGCGATGAGACTCAAGGATTCGAATTTCGTCATGCGCATTCTCCTCGAGTCGGGCCCTCTGACAGTTTCAGGAACTTTTGACTATAAAAAGAGACTGCGCGTTTCGTCAAACACTCGCACCCTGGTCTGGACGAACGCCCCTTCCTCGGTCGAGGCTGCTCGCCCCACCGTTATTCCGGCGCGATTTTGATGTATGATGGAAAGATATTCAGGAGAATAAGAATAAAAACAGCAGTGGAACGCGCACCGGCCAATTGGTTTTATTCGGTTCCGCATCGTCTTTAACGAGGAGCGCACCATGGAATACACCAAATCCGAAGCGAAATCGTATTGCCGCGCACACATGACGGGCGTCTGGGCCGCTTTGACG
>JAPOYD010000174.1 GCA_026706735.1 Nitrospinota bacterium
AGGCGATTTTGGGTTGCACGCACGCTTTTGAAGTTCACTTCCCCCTTGATGGGGAGTCGGTGAGCTAAGGGCGCAAGCCCGAAAGCGAACCGGTGGGGGGTGCTTTTATTATTTGGGGGGGCCTGGACTGAAATCATACCCCCCACCGCATCAGCCTTCGCCCACAGGGCTCGGCTTCTGCGACTCCCCCTCAAGGGGGGAGTGAAAAAACCCGAGTCTGGGGAATGTTTTTAGAAAGGGAATCATGAATTCAACAAGGAACCGTCAACTTGAGCATGTGATCCCCAACGCAAAAGCGCGAAGGAGACCATAACGTGATCTGGACACTGGCGATAATCATCGGCGCCCTGGTGACGGTGGCTTCCTACCTCATCATGCAGCGCCGGATCATCCAGGTCGTGCTCGGCATGGCGGTGCTCAGCCACGCCGCGAACCTGATGATCGTCGCCTCGGGCTGGGTGGGGGACGGCAAGGCGCCCATCGTCCCCAAAACCGGCGGCCCGCTGGACCCGTTCGCCTACGTCGACCCCCTGCCCCAGGCCATGGTGCTCACCGCCATCGTCATCAGCCTCGCCGTGACGGCGTTCCTGCTCGTGCTCGCGTTCTTCACGTATAAAAAGTTCGGCACCGACGACATCGACGAGATCAGGAGGCTCAAGGGATGAACGCCATCTTCCCGCTCTTCGTCGTCTTGCCGCTGGCGGTGGGTACGTTCCTGTTCCTGGTGCGCAAGAACCGCGCGATCCAGGAATCGGTGAGCATGGTCGCACTGCTCGTGAACCTCATCCTCGCAGGCATCCTCCTGAGCGCGACGGCGGACGGGACGATATTCGTCCACCGGATGGGTCTGTGGCCCTTCCCCTACGCCATCGTCCTGGCGGCGGACAGGCTCGCCGCCACGCTCTTGTGCCTCTCATCCTCCATCGTGGGAGCATGCGCGGTCTTCGCGGGGAGCTATCTGTCGGATGAGCAGCGTAAAGAGGCCTTTCACCCGCTGCTGCACTTCCTCCTCATGGGGATGCAAGGCTGCTTCATCACGGGCGACCTGTTCAACCTCTTCGTCTTCTTCGAGGTCATGCTCATGGCCACCTACGCGCTGCTGGGCTTCTACTACAACCTCGACCAGCTCGAGATGGCCTTCAAGTACACCTGCATGAACCTCATCGCATCCGCGCTCTTCCTCCTGGGCGTCTCGCTCCTCTACGCCCAGGTCGGCACGGTGAACATGGCCGACCTGGCCGTGAAGATAAAACTCCTGGGGCCGACGCCCCTGATGGTGGTGACCGCCCTGGTCTTCGTGTTCGTCTTCAGCGTCAAGGCGGCGATATTCCCGATGCACCTGTGGCTGCCCTCCGCGCACTCGATATCGCCAACCCCCATCAGCGCGATCCTCGCGGGCGTGCTCGTGAAGGTGGGCATCTACTCGATCATCCGCTGCGCCACGCTCATCTTCCCCGCCGCGTTCCTGATACTGCAACCCGGGCTGATCGCCCTGTGCCTCCTGACCATCGCCATGGGCGCGCTCGGCACCCTGCCCCAGACGAGCATCAAGCGCGTCCTCGCCTACAGCACCATCAACCAGCTGGGCTACATCGCCTTCGGCGTCGCCCTGCTCTCCCAGGCCGGGCTCGCGGCGGCGGTCTTCTACATCGTCGGCCACGCGTACTTGAAAAGCGCGATGCTGCTCGGCGCGGGGCTGAACCAGAAGCTCACCGGCACGGTGGATTTGGAGGAGATGGGCGGGATGATGGGCAAGGCGCCCTTCGCGAGCCTGCTGATGCTGGTGGGGTTCCTCTCGCTGGCGGGCTTCCCGCCGTTTACGGGCTTTTTCGCCAAACTCTTCGTGCTCCAGGCGGGATTCTCGCAGGGCGCGATACTCGCTACGGGAATCGCCCTGGGATTCGGCGTCATATCGCTTTATTATAATTTCACGACGTACCAGCGCTACGCCTGGGGGACGGGCGGCGGCGAGGTCGGGACAGCGGGCGCAGGGATATACGGCTCGGTCGCCTTCCTCTCGGCCTTCGCGGTCATCTTCGGATTCGGCGCCTACTGGCTCTTCGAGTGGGCGCAGCTCGTGGCCGCCCAGATCACGAACCCCGAACTCTACATCGCCGCCATGCGGGATTTGGGATAGGAGAGACGCTCGATGCCGCTCGCCACGCTCGCATTCACCATCGCCACCATCTGGATATTCCTGCACGGGAGCGCCACGCCGGGGCACTTCTTCGTAGGCCTGGTGCTGGCGCTATTCATCATCCGGTTTCTCAAGAAATCCTACTACCAGGACAGAACGTTCTTCCGCATCGGCAGCTATTTCCGGTTCATGCGAAGCTTCATCTGGGAGCTTTTCATCGCCAACATCCAGGTTCTGAAAATCGTGCTCGCCCCCAGGCTGTCGATCCGCCCGGGCATCATCCCCTACAAGACGGTCTGCAAGACGCCCCTGGGCGTGACGATGCTGGCCAATTCCATCACGCTCACGCCCGGCACGCTGAGCATCGACGTGTCGGATGATGATGAGACGATATTCGTCCACACGCTGGACATCGACCACCCCGACGAGGTGGCCGAGGGCATCCGGGTGGGACTGGAAGAGCCCATCGTGGGAGCCGTGGAATGATAGAGACGGCCGTTCAGATAAGCCTCGTCATGCTGGGCGCCTCGGTGCTCCTCGCGTTCATCCGCCTCGCCAAGGGGCCCACCACGTCGGACCGCGTCGTGGCGGCGGACACCCTCGCCACGAACGTGCTCGGCGTCATCGCGCTGTTCGCCATCCAGACGCACAACAAGCTGTTCATCATCGCCGTGCTCGCCCTGGCCATCCTGAGCTTCGTGGGCACGACGGTGTACGCGAAGTTCCTGGAGAGGGGGAAGATCATTGAGTGACGCACTCGCCGCCGTCCTGCTGCTGGGAGGCTCGTTCTTCATGCTGGTCGCGAGCGTGGGCCTCATCCGCCTGCCCGACGTCTACTGCCGCATGCACGCGGCCACCAAGGCGACGACCTT
This sequence comes from Nitrospinota bacterium, assembly GCA_026706735.1. Lineage (GTDB taxonomy): Bacteria > UBA8248 > UBA8248 > UBA8248 > UBA8248 > Bin107. Next base: position 3,010 of record JAPOYD010000174.1, read on the forward strand.
CGGCATGGGCGGCATCCTCCTGGGCGCGAGCCTCATCTTCCAGAGCACCACCGTCACGACGCAGGCGCTTCTGGCCATTTTCTTCCTGTTCCTCACCGCGCCCGTCGCCGCGCACCTCATCTCGAGGGCAGCCTACAAGCGCGGTCCGGACCTCTGCGCCGACACGGCGCACGATGAATACGGAAAGTATCTTGAGGGGCAAAAAGAGGAGGAGGAGTCCCCCGACCAGTACGGCGACGCGTAGCAAAGCATTACAAATTGGGTCTTTCGTGATTCGACGAATGTAGCTGCCCAGGGAAGGAGGAGACATCACTCCCCCTTGATTGCAATCACTCCCCCCTTGAGGGGGAGTCGAAGAGGCCAAGCCCTTGGGCGAAGGCCGATTCGGTGGGGGGTAAAACGCGTTGTCTTGCCATTCCGAATTATACCCCCCACCGATTCGCTTTCGGGCTTGCGCCCTCAGCTCATCGACTCCCCCTCAAGGGGGGAGTGATTCTTGCTCTTTCATCGATCGCGCCAGAGCCTCGTTCATCAGGACTTTTTTAACACCCCCGTTAAGGGGGGTAGGGGGGGTTGGTTTTCTAGCAGGGGGTGTGGTTTTTCTCTTTGGTCGGCGGGAAATGCTGCCCAAGGGAGAATCATTTCATAAACGTATATCGATTAAGAAACCCATTCCCCGTCATTGCGCGTTTTTTCCATCGCGCCTAAAGTAGCGGGCGCCGCCGTTTTTTCACTCCTACTCTTTCATACGGAGAAACGAAATCATGAACCGATTTGCGAAATATGCCGTGATGCTGATCGCGGCGGCATGGCTGACGGCTCCCGCCCTCACGCACGCCGCCGACTGGAGAATCGACCCCACCCACACGACGGTATCCTTCAAGGTGCGTCACCTGGGCGTCACCTGGGTTCAGGGGGAATTTCAAAGAGTATCGGGCACTGTCCGCTACGACCGGAAGAACCCCGGCGCCTCGGCGGCGGACATCGTCATCGACGCCGACTCGATCAATACGCGCAACGCGCGGCGCGACAACCACCTGCGGAACGACGATTTCCTGCTCGTCGAGAAACATCCCACGATAAAGTTCAAGTCGAAATCCGTGAAAAACGCGGGCGCGGAGGGCCTCGACCTCGTCGGCGACCTGACCATCCGCGGCGTCACGAAGGAAGTGGTGCTCAAGGTGGCCGACATCAGCGGAGAAGTCAAGACGCGGCGCGGGACCGTCAAGATGGGTGCGAGCGCCACCACGCGGATCAACCGCAAGGACTTCGGTGTGAAGTACAACCGCCTGCTCGATGCGGGCGGGCTCGTCGTGGGAAACGAGGTGCGCATCACCATCGACGTGGAATTGAACAAGCTGTAGCGCGAGGGCGAGCAGTCCGGGAAACCTCGAAACGGGAGCGGACGCGAGCGCGCCGGCATGAAAGTACAAAATATTCATCTACGAAAAAAGTTGACTCCGACACATCGTTGACCTATATGTGATTGCCGGTTACCCGTTCTTCCTACTGGCTGCTTGGACCAGCCTTTTCAGGACGTTGCGATGGCGGAATTCTCCATACCCTCGGCATACCGGGAAGGCTATGAGCGCGCCCGCGCGGAAAATCCCGAACTCGCCTCAAGATACATCGAACAGACAACGGTCGACGATCCGTTCGCCGACGCCGTTATCGACGCGCTCGCCGCGTTCGAGGTGGAAGACGCCAACCGGTTCATCCGTGCCGGAATGCAGCAGAACGAGAAGGTTCTGGCGGATGCGCCGGAGGCGCTTCGCGGCTTTTTCGATGATCTGGAACAGAAACCCGAATGGTTCGACCCGCAAGCGCTCTACCCGGGCTACCGCGCCTTCCACGCCCATTCGGACCTCTTCGTGCCCGCGTTTTTCCTGGTCTCGGTGCAAAACGCCGCCACCCTGATGGCCAAGCCGCTTTACGCCAGCGGGCGGGTTCTGGGCGGTTTCGGCATGCGCCGGATTCGCCAGAACACGAGGCACTTTATCGAAATCATGCTGCCCGACGCGCTCGAGCGTCAGGGAGACGGCTGGAAGCTCTCCGTCCGCATCCGGCTGGTGCACGCGCAGCTCAGGCGATTGATTCGCGCGGAGAGCGACTGGGACGAATCCGTATACGGCGCGCCGCTCAGTTCCGCGCACCTGGCCCTCGCCGCCGCCAACTTCTCCGCCACCATGCTCTCGCACGCCGGGATCTTAGGGGCGAAACTCGATGACGCGACGCGAAACGGCTTCATGCAGGCCTGGCGATACGCCTCGTTTCTGTTCGGTGCGCCCGAACACCTTCTGTTCGAGGGCGATTACGAGAAAACCCTCGAATTCGCCCGGCTCGCGACTCTGTGCGAGCCGCCGCCGGGCGAAGAGTCAGCCGCGGTTGCGAACGCCCTGATCAACGCCTTGCCCCTGATCGCCGGCAAGACCGATTCCGCCGGGCAGGACGCCATGGTCAAGCACGTATGCAGGGTCACCCGCGCGGTTCTGGGCGACGAACTCTCGGATGAACTCTCGTTGCCGAAGTTGCAGACCAGAGGATTGCTGGGTTGGATGAAATTCTCCCGAAGGATTCAGGAGATAGCCCACGGGATAGCGCCCGGCTTCGGCAAGAAATGGCAGGGAAACAAATTCGCCTTCCTCCTCGAGGCTTCGATGCTCGAGGACCTCAGGTACCGATTGCCGGATCATCTCGACACGGAAAAAGCCGCTCCATGGTGAAGCCTCCAGGCATTCGTTCCTCCGTTTTTTTGATACAACTTGTGGTATAATCACAATTCCCGGTATATGTCCGATACATAGAGTATGATTGACGGCTTACGACACGAACCCCCTTAGAGAAAACGAGGAGGAATCATCCAATGTCAACAAAGAAATCGACTTTCTGGATCATCGCTTTCGGCTTGGCGCTTGCCGTCCTGGCGGCTCCGTTTGGCGCGGTTGCGCTCGAGAAGAAACTCGTCATCGTGACGTCCTACCCGCCGGACACGACGACCACGGTCAAGAAGGCCTTCGAGAAGAGACACCCCGGCGTCAAGGTCGAGATGCTCAAGAAAAAGACCACCGCCGGCATCAAGTATCTCCAGGAGACGGCTTCCAACAACCGCTCCGACATGTTCTGGGCCTCCGCGCCCGACGCCTTCGAGGTGCTCAAGGGCGACAACCTCCTGCAGAAATACAAGGTGAAGGTGAAGGGCATCCCCAAGAAGGTGGGCGCCTTCCCGATCAACGACCCCGAGGGCTACTACAAGGGGTTCGCGGCGTCTGGCTACGGCATCATGTGGAACACCCGCTACTTGAAGGCCAAGAAGCTGCCCGAGCCAAAGACCTGGGTCGATCTGGCGAAACCCGTCTACCACGGCCACGTCGGCATGAGCGCGCCCTCGCGCTCGGGCACCACCCACCTCACCGTCGAGACCCTCCTGCAGGGCAAGGGCTGGGAGAAGGGCTGGGCCGAGTGGAAGGCCATCGCCGGCAACTTCAAGACCGTCACCGAGCGCAGCTTCGGCGTTCCCGACGGCGTGAACTCCGGCCAGTTCGGCCTCGGCATCGTGATCGATTTCTTCGGCCTCTCGTCCGAGGCTTCGGGCTTCCCCGTGAAATTCATCTACCCGCCGGTGACGACGCTGGTGCCCGCGAACATCGCCATCGTCAAGAACGCGCCGCACCCCAAGGCGGCGGCGGCGTTCATCGAGTTCCTGCTCACGCCCGAGGGCCAGGAGGTGCTGCTCGACAAGAAAATCCGCCGTCTGCCCGTCAACCCGGCGACCTACGCCAAAGCGCCCGCCGACTTCCCGAACCCGTTCAAGGACAAGTCCATCGGCGCGGCGGTCAAGTTCGACCTCCAGCTCTCGAAGAACCGCTACAACGTCATCAACTCGCTCTTCGACGTGATGGTCACCTATCGCCTGAACGATCTGCGCGCGGCGACCAAGGCCATCCAGACCGCCGAGGCGCAGATGGGCGGTAAGAAGAACATGGCGGCGAAGAAGCTGATCGACGAGGCCAAGGCGCTGGTGGCCAAGGTGCCCATCACCGCCGCCCAGGCGAGCAAGAAGGAATTCAACGCGATCTTCAAGAAGAAGCGCAAGAAGGCGACCACGAAGGTGACGGGCCGCCAGGCCGAGATCGAACGTGAATGGGACGCGCAGGTCAAGGCCAATTACGCCAGGGCCAGGGCGCTGGCCGAGAAAGCGGCGTCCATGCTCTAGCCCTCGCGCTGGTGCGGAGAAGGGGGAAGAATGTCTCTGGAAGCGATGGCGCGCGGCCAGTGGGGGCCGGCGGCGGTGGGCCTCTTCGTCGGCCTGTTCCTGCTCGCCTTCCTGGTCGTGCCCGTCGTGAACGTGATCTACGTCGCCTTCCAGGACCCGAACACGGGCGCGCTGACGCTCATCAACTTCGTCGACTTCTTCCGCAACAACCTGTTCCAGGAATCCGCCCTCAATTCGATCTACGTCGCCTTGATGGCGGTGGTGCTGGCATCAATCTTCGCGCTTCCGCTCTCCTATTTCACGACGCGCTTCAATTTCGGCGGGGCCATCCTCATCCAGACCCTGGGCGTGCTCCCGCTCATCATGCCGCCCTTCGTCGGCGCCGTGGCGATGTTGTTGCTGCTCGGCGAGAACGGATCGGTCAACCTGCTGCTGGATGAGTGGTTCGGGTTCACTATCCCGTTCATGGAAGGGCTGAACGGCGTCATCCTGGTCGAGAGCATCCACTACTTTCCGTTCATCCTCATGAATCTCTCGGCCTCGCTCAACAGCATCGACCGCGCGATGGAGGAATCCGCCCAGAACCTGGGCGCGAGCGGGGTGCGCCTGTTCCGGCGCATCGTGTTTCCGCTGGCCATGCCCGGCTACGTGGCGGGCGCATCGCTGGTGTTCCTGAAGGTGTTCGACGACATCGGCACGCCGCTATTGCTCAACATCAACAACATGCTCGCGCCCCAGGCCTACCTGCGCATCTCCTCCATCGGCATCTCCGACCCGATGGGCTACGTGATCTCGGTCATCCTGGTCATATTCTCCCTGCTGGCGCTCTGGACCTCGTTTTTAGCACTTCGGGGCAAGGACTACGCCACCGTCCAGAAGGGCGGCGGCGGGCTGATGAAGCGCGATCTCAGGCCCTGGGAGAAGGCCGGCTGCTACGGGGTCGTCATATTCATCCTGCTGCTGGTGCTCTCGCCGCACTTCGGCCTCGCCATTCTGTCCCTCGGCACGGTCTGGTCGTTCAGCGTATTGCCCGACGCCTACACCTACGCGCACTACCTGCGGGTGGTCTCGGAATCATCGGAGTTCATCACGAACACGCTGCTCTACGCGGGCCTCGCCGCGGGCATCGACGTCATCTTCGGCACGGCCATCGCCTACATCGTCCTGCGCACCGGCCTGGCCGGCCGGAAATGGCTGGATTACGCCGCGATGGGCGCGGTGGCGATTCCCGGCGTGGTGCTCGGCATCGGCTACCTGCGCACCTTCTACGCCTTCAACGTGCCGATCATCGACAAGCCGCTCGCGTCGTGGTGGGTCATCATCGTGGTGGCCCTCGCCATCAGACGCCTGCCCTACGCGCTGCGCGCCTGCTTCGCGGCGCTGCAACAACTGAGCGTCATGCTCGAAGAGGCGGCCGAGAACCTTGGGGCGACCAAGGGCCGCACCATCTACCGGGTCGTCGTTCCGCTCATGTCAGGCGGCATCGTGGCGGGCTTCGTCACCAGCTTCGCCACCGCGGCGGTCGAGCTTTCGACGACAATCATGCTCGTATCGCAGGAATCGGACGCCCCGCTCGCCTTTGGTATTTACGAGTTCATGCAGTCGGCGGCGGGCCGCGGCCCGGGCGCAGCACTTGGCATCATCGCCGTGCTCATCGTCGGCGTCGCGACCTACGTCTCACACCGCTTCATCCAGCGCAAAGAGACGAGCCAGACGCCCGATATGGCCATCGTCGCGGGAGTATGAGAATGACATCGCAAAACGCCGCCAGCGTCGTCATCGATCAATTGAGCCTCGCCTACGATACGACCGACGTGCTGAAAGACGTCAACCTGCGCATCGAACCGGGCGAGTTGTTCACCTTCCTGGGTCCCTCGGGATCGGGCAAGTCGACCCTGCTGCGCGCGGTCGCAGGCTTCGGCCCGGCGCCCAGGGGGCGTATCCTCATCGGCGAGGACGACGTGACGCACCTGCCGCCCTGGCGGCGCAACGTCGGCATGGTGTTTCAGTCCTACGCGCTCTGGCCGCACATGACGGTGCGCAGGAACGTCGCCTTCGGCCTCGAGGAACGCAAGACACCCTCTGCCGAGATCCCGAAGCGCGTCGACGCCGCACTGGACATGGTCGGTCTTCTCGAACTTGGGGAGCGCCGTCCCTCGCAGCTTTCCGGTGGACAGCAGCAGCGCGTCGCACTGGCCCGCACCATCGTCGTGGAGCCCCGCGTGCTGCTGCTCGATGAGCCACTCTCGAACCTGGACGCGAACCTGCGCGTGCAGATGCGCCGCGAGATTCTGGACTTGCAGCGCGAACTCGCGCTCACCACCATATTCGTCACGCACGACCAGGAAGAAGCCAACACCATCTCGGATCGTATCGCCGTGCTCGACGACGGCGTACTCCAGCAGGTGGGAGCGCCCATGGAACTCTACGACGAGCCGGTGAACCGCTTCGTCGCCCACTTCCTGGGCACAGCGAACCTCATGGACGGGCGAATCGAGTCGGGAGCGGACGGCGCACGCTTCGCCGCGTCCGGCGGCATCGTCCTACCGCTTGCGGACGAGAGCCATGCGGCGGATGAGAACCGGACCGCCATGTTCCGGCCCCAGGACATCGCCATCGCCGCACCGGGCGAGACGCTCCCCGGAATCGTCCTGACAGGCCGGGTGCAGCACCGCGAGTTCCTCGGCAACCTGCTGCGCTACAGTATCGCTATCGGCGAGGACACGCTGCTGGTGGACGACACCCACCATCCGGGCCGCCGCGCCTTCGCCGTGGGCGATAAGGTCGCCGTGGGCCTGGTCGGTGAACAGATACGCATCCTGGAGCGTTGAAAAAGCGGCGCACCGCAAATTCCTGCAAATCCGATTGGAACTGTAGGGTCATACATATATGCCTGACATATATGCGGCCCTCCCTGTCCGGCATGTGGGCCGCATCTGTAGCCCGTAGGGGCGGTTCGCGAACCGCCCCTACAGCTCTTTTCGATTGATGGGGGTCAGCAACCCAAATGGGGATGTTGAATAACCCTCGTCTGTGGCCCCCGCAAACCGTCAACACCTCTTTCCTCACCCTGAGTAGCCGCCGGAGGTCAAACGCGACTGAGAAAGGAGC
>JAPOYD010000010.1 GCA_026706735.1 Nitrospinota bacterium
AACGCATTTTACCCCCCACCGATTCAGCCTTCGCACAAACCGCTCGGCTTCATCGACTCCCCCTCAAGGGGGGAGTGAATTTCCTCTCTCGTTTTTATGCCTTATCTTTGAGCGAGGAATGGCATTTAGAGCGTTGTTTCTGTGGAATTTTCAACAGCCCCATTCATGCGCCCCTACAAGTTTTTCCATGAAAGGAAACCCGTGGATTTAGGCATCGAGGGAAAATCGGCGCTCGTAACGGGCGGCAGCCGGGGCATCGGCAAGGAGACGGTGAGGCGCTTTCTGGAAGAAGGCGTCCGCGTCTTCACCTGCGCGAGAAACGAGGAAGCCCTCGCCGAGACCTGCGCGCAGTTGGCCGACGAGACGGGAGGCGAGATCGCCTTCGCCGCAGCCGATACGTCGAATGAAGCCGAACTCGCACCCCTAGTCGAGAAGGCGCAGGAGAAATTCGGGAGGGTCGACATCCTGGTGAACAACGCGGGCACCATGAGCTCGGGCAGGTTCGAGGTGCTCGACGACGCCGGTTTGCAGAAACAACTCGACACCAAGCTGTTCGGTTTTTTGAGGCTCATCCGGCTCGTGGAGCCGGGGATGCGCGCGAAGGGGTGGGGCCGCATCGTGAACATGATAGGCGGCGCGGGCAAGGAACCCGACCCCTACATGTTCGGCAGCGGCATGACGAACAGCGCGCTCCTGAACATGACGAAATCGCTTTCGACCGAATTCGGCGAGGCGGGCATCCACGTGAACGCGGTGTGCCCCGGCTGGGTGGACACCGCGCTCTGGCGAATGAACGCCCGGGGCCTGGCCGCGGAGCTCGATGCCGATTCCGAAGAAGAGGCCCGCCGCCGCGCGGCGCGCAAGAACGCGCTGGGCCGTTTCGGCAGGCCGGAAGAACTCGCCGACGCCATCGTCTTCCTCTGCTCGGAGCGGGCGAGCTACATCACCGGAATATCCCTCAACCTCGACGGGGGGCGCTTGAAGTCGCTGTGGTGAATCAATTCCGACCAATGCGGGGTTGCTGAAAAATCATCCTCGGTCGGAATTCACCCTTCCCTCATCCCGAGTAGGCGCGCTTGCGCGCCGTATCGAGGGAGCGCCCTTCGATACGCCGCCTTTGGCGGCTACTCAGGGTGAGGTCAATATGGCGGCACAGCAAGATGAAGGCTAAACACGAGCGGGGAGGGGGCGATTGCCCGGTTTGGTTTTTGTTCGTCATTCCGGCGCATGCCGGAATCCAGGGGTTCTGTCTTTTGTTTCTTTAATTACGGCCCCTCAATCATCGCAAGAATAAGAAGCCGCAATTTCTTCTCCCTAATCCGCTCTGGATTCCGGCATGCGCCGGAATGACGAACCAGAACCCTCCCGCATTGGTAGGGGCGGGCCTCTGTGCCCGCCCGTTGTCGGACAGGCACGGGGGCCTGTCCCTACAAAACCTTCGTGAGACACATTGAAGGTGCAGGGCGGGCACACGGGTCCGCCCCTACAAAACCAAATCCCCCTTCCCGGTCGGAATCGGTCTTGCACAAAACGCCCAAACGTTTACACTAGGGCTTCCAACAAACTTCTATCGTTCGCGTGGGGAAATCTATGCTCGGATACCAAGGAAAAATACTGCACATCGACCTCAGCAACCGCACGTCGCGCATCGAGGAATTCGGCGAGGAGATGGGCCGCAAGTTCATCGGCGGAAACGGCTTCTGCGCCAAGATCCTCTGGGACCACCTGAAACCCGGCACCGACGCGCTGTCGCTTGAAAACATCATCGTTTTCGCCGTGGGGCCCTATACGGATTCCGCCGTGCCCAGCGCGAGCCGCGCGTGCGCCGCCGCCATCAGCCCGCTCACCGGGCTTTTCTTCGACTCCACCTTCGGGGGCGCCTGGCCCATCACGCTCAAGCGCACCGGGCTCGACGCCGTCGTCCTGCACGGAAAGGCGGATTCTCTCGTCTACCTCATGCTCACTGAAGAAGGCGTGGCGTTCAGGGACGCGAGCCATTTGAAGGGCAAATGGATTCGCGAGACGTGCGACACCATCACCGAGACAGAGGGCGGCACGGACGTGCTCGCCATCGGGCCCGCGGGCGAGAACCAGGTGCGCTTCGCGGCCATGGCGCACACCTGGCGCAAGAGCCGCGACGGCATCAGCGGGCGCGGCGGCATGGCGGCCGTCCTGGGCAGCAAGAACGTCAAGGCCATCGCCGCCCGCGGCAAGGCGAAAACCGCCTGGGCGGACGCCAAGGCGCTCCGCACGTTCGTGAACGAGACCACCGAGGACGTACGCACGGGCACGGCGGCGCTCCATAAATACGGCACGCCGATCCTCGTGAACATGATCAACAAGATGGGCGCGCTCGGCACGCGCAACCTCATGAGCGAGATTTTCGAGAACTGCGAACCCATCAGCGGCGAATACATGCACGACAATTTCCTGGACAAGCACACCACCTGCCTCAAATGCCCCGTGGCGTGCGGCAAGAATTACCTGATGAAAGGCGGCGAGTTCGACGGCCTGGTGTGGAAGCTCCCCGAGTACGAGACCATCTTCGCGCTGGGGACCATGCTGGGCATCGGCGACCCGGGCGTCATGCTGCAGGCCAACATGCTGTGCGACGAGTTGGGGCTGGACACGATATCCGCGGGCGTCACGCTTTCGCTCGCCTTCGAGTGCATGGAGAAAGGACTCCTGAGCGAAGCGGAAGTCGGCGGGCCTCTCAAGTGGGGCGATTCGGCGACCATGCTGAGACTTTTGGATGACATGACGCACCGCCAGGGGTTCGGCGACAGGCTGGCGGAGGGCGGCAAGCGACTTGCCGCGGAAATCGGCGGCGACGCGCCCAATCTGCTGTATGCCTCCCGGGGACTCGAACTGCCGGCGCACAGCGCGCGCGCGCTCAAGGGCATGTCCATCGGCTACGCCACGGGCACGCGGGGCGGCAGCCACCACGACACCCGCCCCACCCTGCAATACGCCTCGGACCACGACAACACATCGACCGAGGGGAAGCCTGAGTTCGCCGTGCGCACGCAGAACTTCACCGCGCTTGGCGATTCCATCACGCAGTGCCGCTTCACGGCCGAGCGCGGCTACGGGGCGATGATCAACGAGAAATACGCGTTGATGCTCAACCTGGTGACAGGATGGGACACGACGGCGGACGAGCTCGAAGAAACCGGCGAGCGCATCTGCAACATGGAGCGCGCCCTGCACGTGCGCGAAGGGGTGAGCCGCGCGGACGACATGCTCCCGTATAAAGTGATGCACGAGCCGATCCCCGACGGCCCGCACAAGGGCATGCACTGCCCGCCCGAAGAACTCGAGGGCATGAAGAACGAGTTCTACGGCATCCGGGGGTGGGATGAGAACGGATTCCCCACGGCGGCGACGCTCGAAAGGCTGCAACTCAATGAGGTGGCCGAAGCCCTGGCCACGAACGGCGGGGGCAACGGCGCGGGTTGAGAACGGGAACAGGACGCGAACCTTACGCAAAATGCTCACCATGACAACGAACTACCTGCACGTCACCCAAGGCTTTGAAGTCTTGACCAAGGTTCTGGCATCTTATGTCACACAAGAACTTCAAGTGACATATGGCGAGCATTGGTGGGAACAAGGCGTCATTGACGTTCTATATGACAACCAGAAGCGCGACCTTCCGACTGATGGAAATGACGAGATACTGACATCCACGCTCGACGTTGCTCGTTGCTTGAGGCTCATAGATCTTCATTGGCGCGATTTGTTCGGGAGCAAACTCAAACGCGAACACCGCACTTGGCTCAATGAATTGATCGATACACGAAATAAATGGGCACACCAAGGATCCCTGGATATGCCAAATGACGATGCGTGGCGAGCGCTCGACACCATGACACGCCTCGTCGAACCTATGGACTCTCAAGCTACTAAAAAGTTGCGCGAGATAGCAGACGAAGTGTGTGAGATGACGAGTGAGTCACTCGAAGCCCGAGGAATCGAAAAAACAAGAATTTCATCTAGCAGGAACCGCAGAAAGCGCGTAAACAAAAAAACAACCGAGGCGGGCTATAAAAACCGGAATAATCAAACAGTAATTCGGAAAACCGACCTTCCCGGCAACGATCACAATCAGAGAGTCTATATTCTGCAATGCGAGGAATGTTTTCACAATTATGGAGCGAACGGCTCGGACATCTGGCTAAGAAAATGTCCGAATTGCCAAGGCGGCGCAGACGGACTTCCTTACTGACAACCAAGTTTCCCTCTTCACTGAGCGGAAAATTTATTTCAGGAACTTGCGTGCATTTCCCCGCATTTGCCGTCAAAGCGGTTCGGGCGGGATGCGCGAGAATCCCCGCGCGGGAATCAAGCATCCCGGCGTTGCCAGGAGAGATAAATGGAACCAGTGCTCAGGACCCGGCGGCGCGAACTTCTCTTCTTCGGGGAGGCGCAAACCCCGCTTCCCGGCCGGCGCCCTCTCGCCCGGCGGCGTTTTTCTTATCGTCCGCCTGATCGCGATCGTCGCCCGGCCGTAAACGCCCGCTCCTCGCCTGAGTCCGGCCTGAACAATTCGATAAATATGGATAAATTCACGGGGTTTTTCGATAAATTACTGAACATTTTCGGGGAAATTATTGGTAATTATATCAATGCGTTACGGATTTCAGGGGTCATTTTCCAGGATATTTCGGGGCAAATAAACTTCAGGGGTTATGTAAAATTCAAGCGGGGTATTTCTCCACCAGACGCTTCGCGATCACGATCCGCTGGATGTCGTTCGTGCCCTCGCCCACTTGCAGGAGGATGGAGTCGCGGTAATAGCGCTCGACGGGCAACTCCTTGATGTAGCCGTACCCCCCGTGGATGTGCACGGCCGCCTCGGACGCCCTCTGGCAGGCGTCGGAGGCGAAGAGCTTCGCCATGCCGGCTTCGAGGTCGCACCGCGCGCCCTGGTCCTTCATGCGCGCCGCGCGGTAGGTGAGCTGGCGGGCCGCTTCGAGGGAGGTCGCCATATCGGCGAGTTTTATCTGGATGGCCTGATGCTCGGCGATGGGCTTGCCCATGCTCTTTCTCTGCTGGGCGTACTTGATGGAATCCTCAAAGCAGGCGGCATGAAGCCCCACCGCCCGGGCGGCCACCTGGATACGGCCCAGCTCCAGGGCCGCCATGAGCTGATGGAATCCCCTGTTCTCCTCGCCGATCAGGTACGAGGCCGGGACCGGGCAATCGTCAAAAACCAGCTCCCCCGTCCGAAGGCCCTTGTAGCCCATCTTGTCCAGATGGCGGCTGGCGCTGAAACCGGGCAGGTTCCTGTCCATGAGGATGCAACTTATCCCCCGGGTGGGTTTATCCGCCTTGGGGTTCGTACGGGCCATGATCGCGAAATGCGTGGCGTTCTCGCTGTTGGTGATGAACATCTTCGAGCCGTTGACGATGTAGTCCTGCCCTTCGCGGCGGGCGGATGTTCTCAAAGCCGCGACGTCGGAGCCCCCATCCGCCTCGGTAATGCCGATGCCGAAACGCATTTTCCCCTCAGCCACCTCCGGGAGCCACTCCTGGCGCTGTTCGTCGTTTCCGAATTCGTTGATCATCCATCCCACCATCGAATGGCCGCCCAGCACGCCGGTCAAGCTCATCCAGCCCCGCGCCAACTCTTCGGTCAGAACCGTGAAGCTCATCGCATCCATCTCGCTGCCGCCGTAGCATTCCGGAACGAGCGCGCCGAAATACCCCAGTTCTTTCATCCGATTGACCAGCGGATGCGGGTATTCGTCCTTATGCTCATACTCGCTGGCGACGGGAATCACTTCCTGGTTCACGAATTGGCGAACACTGCCCTGCAGCGCGGCCTGAAACTCATTCAACTGAACATCCATTTCTTCGCTCCTGGAATTACACGGACAAATTTATGTTCGTTCTCAGCCAAACAACGAAAGCCCGCTCAAGCCTTCAGGTATCAAAAGCCTCTCCACAGGCTCGCCATTTTCCAAATGTTTTTCCACGATCTCTTCTGCATCCTCAGGCCTCACGCCGCCATACCAGACATTATCGGGCATCACGCAAACAACTGCGCCATTCTCGCAAACATCCATGCAACTCGTCGCGAGAATGCGCGCCCTGCCTTTGAGGTTTTTCTCTTCCAAAAGAGATTTCATCCGCTCCCGGATTTCCAAGGAGCCGCAATTGGCGCAACTTCCTTTCGGATGGTCCGCCTCACGTTCGTTCGTACATACCAAAACGTAGCGCTTTTCCCTGAACATCTTGCCCACTCCGGGGTTTGGCGATGAATTGGAAACCCATACTTCCCATGGAGGTAAGAAAGTTGCCTTTGACTTTCTTCAGACACCGTATGGAAGCTAACATTTATGAAGTATCCATTCAACGGGAATCTCCTGATTCTTTGTTTGTATTGAAGCTGTAAAACGGCATAATATGCTGTAGCTGGGGTATACGTTCTCTTTAACGGGAAAGTGAATATGTCAATTGAATCACATGAAAACCGACCCAAACGCGTCTTATTTTTCGCGACATGTCTAGTAGATCAATTTTTTCCCGAAGTCGGCGAGGCCACTGTTCATTTACTTGAAAGCGCAGATATCGAGGTGATTTTCCCGGAAGGGCTCACCTGTTGTGGACTTCCTCACTTCAACAACGGCTTCAGGGCAGAGGCAAGAAAAACTCTCGAAACCCAATTACATCTACTGGAGGGAGACATACCGATTATCGCCCCCTCGGGTTCTTGCGGCTGGATGCTCAAATGCGTTTTGCCCACCTTGTTTACAGACGACCCATGGGAACGGGAAAAAGCCGCGCAAATTGCTGAGCGGGTAATCGAGTTATCCCAATTCCTGTGCCAGATAGAATTGAGCGATTTCGGCTCTACGCTACCCGGGAAAACCGCCTATCACGATTCTTGTCACCTACTCCGTGGACTGGGAGAAAATCAAACGCCCCGCCAGTGCCTCGATCACGTGGCGGAAAGCCGCGAAGAGTTGCCCAACAGTGATCGCTGTTGTGGATTCGGTGGCTCGTTTTGCGTAAAATTTCCAGAAGTCTCGTGCGCAATGCTTGAAGACAAGATCAACTCCGCGGAAAAAATCGACGCGACTTGGCTCGTAGCGGCCGACGCTGGCTGCATGCTGAATATCGCGGGTGGATTATCGAGACGAAACTCAAAAATCAAACTCCTCCATCTTGCACAGGCTCTGGCCGGACCGAACAATCCAGGCTGGCCTGAGGAATTTCGGCTTTGAATACAACCTTCAATAAGCGCGCAAATTCCGCCTTGGTCAATATCCCTTTGCAGGAAGCTCTTCATGCAGCTACTGGCAAATTCGCCAACCAACGTGCTCAGGCCTTTGAGTCGACTGCGGCACCGCTTGCCTTGCGGGCGAAAGCAAGAGAAATTCGCAGGAACACATTTGATGAGATTGATAAACATCTAGAAACTTTGTTCGAGAGTCTCCAGAATCTCGGCGTCCATATTCACGCTGCGCCCGATGCGGATTCAGCAAAGCGAATTGTCCTCGAAATCGCTCGCAAGCACGGAGTCGAGACGGTCGTCAAGAGCAAATCCATGGCTTCCGAGGAGATTCACCTGAATCAGGCCTTAGAGGCGGCCGGCGTTACCCCATATGAAACCGACCTGGGAGAATGGATACTTCAACTGGCCAACGAAACACCGAGTCACCTTGTGGCTCCGGCCATCCACAAGACGTTGAAGCAAGTGCAAGACCTCTTCCGCGAGAAAGTAGACCCCAATGCCGGCTCGGACCCCCAAGAGCTCACGTCAATCGCGCGCAAGAAACTGAGAACAGAATTCATGCGGGCGGGCATGGGCATCAGTGGCGTGAATTTCGCCGTGGCGGAAACCGGAACGCTCTGCCTCGTTACGAACGAGGGGAACGGGCGGCTCGTCACTACTCTTCCCAAGGTTCACGTCGCTATAATGGGATTCGAAAAAGTAGTGCCCACGTTACGAGATACGCTTACGCTCCTCTCAGTACTTCCGCGAAGCGCAACGGGTCAAAAACTCACCAGTTATTTCACCATGTTAACTGGGCCAAGAAGAGAAAACGAGTCTGACGGCCCGAATGAAGTTCATCTCTTGCTGCTCGACGGAGGACGCTCCAGGCATCTCGGGACACCATTTCAGGAAGCATTTCATTGTATCCGCTGCGGGGCCTGTCAAAATGCCTGCCCGGTTTTCCAGACAGTCGGCGGCCACACATACGACTCCGTATACGGGGGACCAATCGGGTCGATCTTAAGTCCTATGCTTCGCGGTCTCGACGTTTCCGGAGAACTTCCCGCGGCATCGAGTCTGTGCGGCGCCTGCATGGACGCCTGCCCCGTATTTGTAGACATTCCCCGCATGTTACTAGAAATGAGAGAAGCGAGAACGGTCAAGAAAAATAATGCACTGATGGAAAGGTTCTCATTTCGCTTGCTGGGAATGGCCATGCGTAAACCTTTCGTTTGGGAGACGGGTTTCAAGGTGGGATCCGTTTTTTCAAGATTCCTGAACGCCAAAGCAGCCGCATGGCTACCTGGACCTCTGGGAGCTTGGGCGCAGGGGCGCGAACTTCCAAAAATCGCGAAAAAAAGCTTTCGAGCGCGCTGGCGGGAAAAGAAACGAAGGGTTGCTGATACGCTTTCAACGACTCAAGAAGTATCAAGAACAGACAGCCCGGATGCGTTTGTGGAAAAAACCCACCATACGCTGGAGTTGGCGCATGGCTTGTCGCATGGTCATTTTGAAAACCCCGAAGGCCCCCTGCCGGAAATCAGCGTCCCGGACGCCGCCGCCCGCTTCGCCACAGAGTTCGAAGCGGTGGCTAATCCCGTTCATCGCCCGAATGCTGCAGATGACATCCGAGAATATGTCCTTAACTTGGCGGCTAAATGGAAAGAATATCCCGTGGCTATCAGCGACGGCTTGCCTATTGATGTAGTCAATTGGCTCGTGGAAGAAGGTTTTGACGTGGTTTCTCCATCAAATGACGGAGATAACCGAGATGCAATTGCCCGATGTGGTATCGGGATCACAGGCTGCGACTGGGCAATTGCGGAAACAGGCAGCATTGTCTTACTGAGCGGACCCGGACATCCGCGTCTTCATTCCCTTCTTCCCGAAACTCACCTGGCTCTCATTCCCGAAAAGAATATATTGCCTCATATTTCCTCGCTGGGTCCTGAACTCGAAAGAATATTGAAACAAGAAGAAGCCTCGCCAAGTTGCGTCAACATCATCACGGGACCTAGTCGCTCGGCCGACATCGCCCTGACACTCATCAAAGGCGTGCATGGTCCACGCGATGTTTTTGCGATCATCATTCCTGATACCCTGATCCAAGGGGATTTGTAGAATACCCCTGCCCCAATGAATGCAATTCATCTTCACGTGTGCAAATGAATCATTTGTTCCGATACAAAAAATAAACCCCTCGAGCGGAATTCTGCACGAGGGGTTTATTATTCTCAGTTTTTCAGAATCGGTGGTGCCGAAAATTAGATGTCATAGTACAGACTAAATTCGTGGGGATGTGGACGCAGGCGAACCGGATCCACTTCCTCTACACGCTTGTATTCAATCCAGTTATCGATGACATCCTTTGTAAATACATCGCCTTTCAGCAAAAACTCATAGTCAGCTTCGAGCGCATCTAAAGCCTCGGGCAAGCTGCCAGGCGTCTGTTGCACACTACCTTTTTCCTCAGGCTCGAGATCGTAGAGATTTTTGTCAATAGGCTCTGGCGGCATAATCTTGTTCTGTATACCATCCAGACCGGCCATCAACATCGCGGCAAATGCCAGATAGGGATTGCATGAGGGATCCGGGCAACGGAACTCGACCCTCTTGGCTTTTTCACTCGAAGAATACATGGGAATACGCACGCATGCACTTCTGTTACGGCAGCTATAGATCAAGTTGATTGGAGCCTCATAACCGGGCACCAAGCGGCGGTAGCTGTTCGTTGTCGGGTTGGTGAACGCCAGCAATGCGGGCGCATGTTTTAACAAACCACCGATATAATAAAGCGCATCCGGGCTAAGATCACCATAAGTTCCCGCGCGATACATGATGTTCACGCCGTCTTTCCAGATGCTTTGGTGGCAGTGCATTCCGGTGCCATTGTCGCGGAACACGGGTTTTGGCATAAAAGTCGC
>JAPOYD010000063.1 GCA_026706735.1 Nitrospinota bacterium
CCGCCACTTTCATCATCGACAAGAACGGCGTGGTTCGCTACGTTCATGTAGGCAAGTATCCCAGCGACCGCCCGTCGATTCAGCAGGTGATGCAGGCCCTCGCTTTTTTATGAAAATGATACGCGGTATTCCCGCCCCGCCCGGCGCGTGACGGAAACCGATTATGACATTTCTGAAGAAGGACTCGGCGGGCCGGTTTTGCAGGCTCTTGATGTGGGCGATGATTCTGTGCCTCGCCGCCTTATGCGCGTCGGACGCCTTTGCCGCAAGAAAAAGGCGCCCTCCGAAAAA
Organism: Nitrospinota bacterium; assembly: GCA_026706735.1. GTDB lineage: Bacteria > UBA8248 > UBA8248 > UBA8248 > UBA8248 > Bin107. The sequence goes on from JAPOYD010000063.1 coordinate 292, forward strand.
AAAGATCGCTTCCAAAAAGGGGGTCGTCTCCAAGGCCGCCTTCCAGGCTAGGGTGAGGCGCGCCGTCAAAAGGCAATGCGTACGCCCCGGACGCCTGGGGCTCTACATACGTTCGGTTTCCACCGCGCAGACGCTCTACTCCCATAACGCCGCCAGGAAGCGCATTCCTGCGTCGAACGTCAAGCTCTTCACGGCCGCCGCCGCGCTTGCTCATCTGGGGCCGGACTACCGCTTCGCCACCGATTTCTACGTGAAGGACAAGGTTCGAGGCGGCGTCCTGCGTGGGGACCTTTATCTCAAGGGCTACGGCGACCCGCTCTTCGTGCATGAAAAGATGCGCGACTTCGTGCGCCGCCTCAAGCTGCGCGGCGTGAGGCGCATCGAGGGCGACCTGGTGGCGGACGACACCTTTTTCGATGAGAAAAAACATGGGCGTGGGTGGCGCGTGGGCCGCTCCATCCGGCCTTATCTGGCCCCGCACGGGGCATTGTCGCTGAATTTTGGTCTCGCGAACGTGCTCGTGGCCCCGGGCGATCGAGTCGGCGGCCCTGCCAGGGCGAATCTCGAGCCGTCCTCGCGCGCGCTTCGTCTTTGGGCGAAGGTGAAGACCTCGCGCGGCAAGCATCCTAAAATCTGGCTGGGGCGCCGGCGATCGAAAGGAAAAGACCTCGTTCAGGTGGGCGGCTCGTTTCCGGTGAGAAGCAGGATGAGGACGTACCGGGTGCCCGTCACGGACCCCACCGCTTTCACCGCCGGTGCGGTCGCCGCCGAGTTCGAGAGACAGGGAATCGCCTTGAAGGGGAGGATACGGCGGGCCGTAACGCCGCCCGATGCAAAGCTTCTCGCGAGAAACCTCTCGCCGCCTCTGGGCGAGGTGGTAAGCGGGCTCAACAAGTTCAGCAACAATTTCGTGGCCGAGCAGGTTCTCAAGACGATGGGCGCCGAAGCGCACGGTGCACCGGGCACGGCGGAAAAAGGCCTGCGCGTCGTGCGGGATTTTCTCCTCTCCACCGGTGTCTTGGCGAAGGAGATCGCCCTCGCCGACGGTTCAGGCCTGAGCAGGATGAACCGCGCCTCGCCGCGCGCTCTGGCAGTCCTGCTCGAAGCGGCGCACAACGATTTCAGGCTGCGGCCCGAGTTCATGGCGTCGCTGGCGGTGTTCGGCGTCGACGGCACGGTGAAGAAAAGACGCCGACGCGGAGTCGATTCGCGCCGGGTGCGGGTGAAGACGGGCGTGTTGAACGGCGTGCGCGCCTTTAGCGGATATGCGGCCGCCAGAAACGGGGAAATCATCGCATTCTCTATTCTCATGAACGGAAACGCCTGCCGGCCCAAAAGCCTCACGGGCGAGGTGGTTCGCGCAATGGTTGCGTTGAACCGGAATTTTTCGAATCCCGTGAACGCTCATCTCAGGGGGGCTCGAGAGATCATGGCGCGTCCCATGCCGAAGCCTTCCATCAGGGACGGATGGCGCAGGCGCTCCTCTCCGCGCCCGGATCCCGCCGAAGAGGATGATTTCGAGGAACTCGGTCCGGGGATCGTCCCGATCGCCGAATCGCCCCTGGATGATTCCCCCGATGACTCACCCGCAGAGAAATCCGCAGAAGCGGCTCCGGTGGAGGGCAGCGGCGCGTGGTCCTCGAAAAGCGGTCCGGGCGGGCGTAGCCGTGAGTGATAAATGAGCGATGCGCTTGTTCCGAGTCAATTCTCCCGGCGCAGCAGTTGCGGGCGGAGCAGGGGAGCATGAAGGGCCGATGAGCGATTCCACCGGCCCGCTCGCCTTTCCCCGCAAGTGGACCATACGCCCCGTCGATAAAGAATCTGCCGAAAAACTTTCCCGGGAATTGAACGTCCCCCCCCTGCTGGGAAGGCTCCTCACGCAAAGGGGAATCCAGCACCCCGATGAGGCGCGTCAATTCCTGGACGCCCCCCTGTCCGGGTTGCACGATCCGTTCCTGATGAAAGGGATGGAGGAAGCCTCCTCTCATCTCCTGGGGCCGATCAGAAACCGCCGCCCGATCGGCGTTTATGGGGATTACGACGTGGACGGCATCTCCGCCACGGCGCTCATGTGCCGGTTTCTCACCCAGGTGGGCGTCAGGGTTCCCTACTATATTCCGAGTCGCCTGGACGAGGGATACGGCCTGCACCGCAAGGGTCTGGAAAAGCTCAAGGAGGCGGGCTGCGACACGGTGGTGACGGTCGACTGCGGCATCAGCGCGCATGCCGCCGCCAGGGAAGCCGAACAGATGGGCTTGCGGCTCATCATCACCGATCATCACCGTCCGCCGGACGAGTTGCCGCCCTCCGTGGCCGTCCTGAATCCCCGCCAGGTGGGTTGTGAATATCCCTTCCGGGGGCTCAGCGGGGTCGGGGTCGCGTTCAAGCTGATCACCGCCCTCAGAAGGCGTTTGCATGAAGGCGGATTCGCGGCGCCGCTGCCGAACCTCAAGCAGCACCTCGACCTGGTGGCGTTGGGAACGGTGGCCGACGTGGTTCCCCTGCGGGACGAGAACCACATTTTCGTGCGCCACGGTCTCGAGATTCTCTCGCCCCCCGAAGTGGCCGAGGGTGGGTTCGAAACCCTGGATCGGCGTAAGGCGGGAATTCGCGCCCTGCAAGCGGCGGCGAACCTCAAGGCTCAGATGCTCAATGTGGGGCACATCTCCTTCACCCTCGCGCCGAGGCTCAACGCGGCGGGGCGGGTGGGAGAAGCCTCATTCGGCGTCGAACTTCTCACTGCCGATGATGAGGGTCAGGCGCGCTCACGCGCGGAGGTGCTCGAGGAGTGGAACCGTCAACGCCAGGTTTTGCAGCAGCAAGCCTGGGAGGAGGCGGTGGGCATGATGGAATCATCGGGAGCCTACGCCCTTGATGAGGCCATCGTGCTCGCGAGCGACAAATGGCACCCCGGCGTGGTGGGCATCGTGGCGGCGAAACTCGTGGAGGAGTATCACCAGCCCTCGGTTCTCATCCACGTCAAGGACGGGGTGGGGAAAGGTTCCGTTCGCTCGACCATGGGTCTTCACGTGTACGAGGCGCTCGAGCGCTGCTCGGACCTTTTGATTCAGTTCGGCGGACACAAGGGGGCTGCGGGGGTGAAGATGGCGGAGGAGAAGATAGACGCTTTCAGGGAACGCTTCCAGGAGGTGATTCGCGGGATAAAAAAATCCGGGCCGGATGAGCGTGAACTCATGCTCGACGCCCGCGTCGATTTTTCCGAAGTGGACGTGCCGCTCCTCGAGCAATTCGAGGGCATGGCGCCTTTCGGGGAGGAGAACCCCCGGCCCGTGTTCTACGCCTCAAGCGTCGAGGTGGCCGGAAGCCCAGGCTCCGTGGGCCGCGGAGGAGAGCACTTGAAGCTGAACTTGCGGCAGTTCCGCGAGGTGAGAGAGGCCATCGGTTTCGGCATGGGGGAGTTGCTCAAGGAGCCGGAGCGTTTGAAGGGAAAGCTCGACGTGGCGTTCTCCCCCGGCCTGAACCGCTGGCGCGGCAACACCAGGATGCAGCTCGATCTTCGCGCCATCCGTCCGGCGGCCGGCTAGCCCGCGAGCGTATCCAGGGACTCCCTGTCGTCGGGCTTCATCGAAAATTCCTCAAAATCAGAGAGCTCCAGGTTTTTGGACAGCAACATCACCTTGATGGCCCCGCCCAGACCGGTGGGGTCCATGATGCCCATGAGGGACTGGCGCTCGCGCCGTGTTTTTTCATCATCCCCGTCCTTCACGTTTTCCAGCGCCTGAGAAATGCCGGCCCCGAGAAGAAAGCGCGTCTGATCGGTGAAGCCCGCGAGTTCCATGCCATGCGACGCAGCGGCCCGCAGGATGGAGGTGAAGTCGACGTGCGTGGTGAGGTCGGTTTCCCCGGGACGGGAGAGCACGTCGCTCACGAGAGCATGGTTTTTGTAGCCGCGCAGCGCGCCATCCATGCGGGTGGGGCCGTAGAGGGCGCGTGCGGAGAAGCCATAATCGAAGATAAGGATGGCTCCCCGCTCCATCCTGTGCGCCACTTCGCTTATCCAGTCGAAGGCGCAAAGGTTCACCTCGGCCATCTGCTCGGCGGAGAGCCGAACCCCCAAATCGGAGAACCAGCTCTTCAGCCGCTCATCGGAGAGCGCGCTCTCGCAAAACTCAAACCTCTCGCCGCTGCGCGCCACGTATCTTTCTTTTAGATGCGACCCTTTCTGGATGAGGGCGTGTACAGGCAGGGCGTCCAGGAACTCATGGGCGAGCACGACGCCCTCGAAGCCAGGAGGCGGATGCTGCGCCGGGCCGGAGAATCGGATGTTATCGAAGTCTTTGAATTTTTCCCGTATCCGCTTTCTCGCCTGTGCGCTTTGCTCAGTGAACGTATAGGCGATGGCCTGGTGGAGAGCCGACTTCGAGGAGCGGTTCGATTCGAGGATATCGAAGGCGAGCCATCCTTCTCCCGGGCCGTATTCCCAGAGGTGAAGCGAAGGCGGTTCATCCATGCGGCGCCGGATTTTCTCGAGGAGCGGCGCAATCATCCGCCCGAGCCAGGGGCTTTGGTGAGGCGAGGTGTAGAAATCGCCACCGGGGCCGATTCGTGGGCTTTCCCGGCAATAATAGCCGCCCTCTGGATGATAGAGGGCGAGTTCCATGAATCGGCGAAAGGGGATGGGGCCGTATTCGAGCGCATCCTCCAGCGCTTTGGAGAGTTCGGGGTGAGAGGCGATTTTCATGGCGCAGAGTATACACGCGAAAAAGACGGACAAGAAGAAGAACGGGGCTGGAAGGAGCCCCCTTGATTCCGCCGGTTGGAATATCTATCATCCGGGGAAGAGTGCACTGATTACAGCATCACGAATGAGGTATCGCATGAAAGTTCGCGTCAAGTGCTTCGCCTGGGCCAAAGAGGTGACGGGCGAGGACGAAATCGACCTGGAAGTGCCCGAAAGCGCCACGGTGGCCGATTTGAGAGTGAGCCTCGCCGAGCGGTTTCCGGTTTTTTCCGGGCGCATGGAGTCCATCGCCGTCTCAGTCAACCAGGAGTTCGCGGGCGAGGGCACGCCGGTGGATGTGGGCGATGAACTGGCGTTGATCCCGCCCATCAGCGGAGGTTGCGCATGATTTGCCGCATCACCGATACCCCCATCGACATGGACGAGTTGGCCGACAGCCTCGATTCTCCCGAACTGGGCGGGCTCTGCACGTTCGTGGGCAAGGTTCGCAACCACAGCGCGGGGCAGGGAGTCACGCATCTTGAGTATCACGCCTATCCCGCGATGGCGGAGAAGAAGATGCGCCAAGTCGCCGAGGAAATCGAAGAGCGCTTCGGCGTCACCCATCTGGCAATAGCCCACCGGGTGGGAACGCTTGCAATAGGCGAGGTCGCGGTGGGCATTGCGGCGGCCTCCGCCCACCGCGACGCGGCCTTCAAGGCGTGCCGCTACGCGATCGACCGCATCAAGCAGATCGTGCCGATATGGAAGAAGGAATACGGCGAAGACGGCGTGGCCTGGGTGGAAGGCTGTGCCGTGGACGCCGAGACGGCGGAACCTTCGAAAGCCCAGAAATTCCGGGTTTGACTTTTTTTTCCTTCCAGATAGAATTTATCCAATCCTGCAATGATTCGCGCCGCCCTGCGGCGGCGTTTAGAGTTTCATGTGCTTTACGTTTCGTATCTCTTGGATACGTGGAAGCGGAGCTTTGTTCCATCCTGCTTTGGAAACATTTGAAGAAAGGGCGGATTTTCCGCCGTGAGATTCGGTGTTATTCACACAGATAAGGAGGATAGTAAATGAAAGCAGCTCGCATCTTCATCGCAATCGCATTTCTAGTGACGACGGCGCTGTTTATGAGCCCGGCACAGGCTGCGAACGAAATCCACTTCGGTGGAGCCATCTCCCAGACGGGCCGTTATGCGGAGCCGGCCGGCCGGTTCGTTAACGCCTACAAGCTGTACGTCGATCAGCTAAACGCCAAGGGCGGTCTGCTGGGCAAGAAAATTAAAGTCACTCTCCTGGATGACAAATCGGACAAGCAGACCAGCATCAAGCTCTACGAGAAGCTCATCACGCAGGACAAGGTCGACATCACGCTCGGCCCCTACTCCAGCGGCATCACCGACGCCGTGGCCAACGTGCTCGAAAGGTACAAGTACCCCACGATGGCGCCGGGTGCCTCCTCTGGCATCATCTGGAAGAAGGGCAGAAAATATCTTTTCAACCAGAACGCCATCGCCCAGAACTATCAGAGGGGCGCCGTATTTCTCGCCAAGGACATCGGCGTCAAGCGAATCGCCATCGTCGGCGAGGACAGCCTCTTCCCCAGGCAGTCGGCCGAGGGCGCCGTGCATTGGGCGAAGCATCTCGGCATCAAGGTGGTGCTGAACGAGAACTATCCGCGCAAGCAGACCGACTTCACCGCGCTGCTTCAGAAAATCAAGGCGCGCCGCGCGGAGGCGCTCATCTCGAACAGCTATTTTGCGGATTCCGTGGCTCAGATTCGCCAGCTCAGGGAATTGAACATCAACCTCAAGATATTCGCCGGAACCGTCGGCCCCGGCCTGCCCAAGTTCGCCAAGCAACTCGGAAACACGGCGGAATACGTGCTGGGCTTCAGCCAGTGGGAGCCGCGGCCCGATATCCTGAAGTTCCCGGGCATGGAGCATTTCATCAATTCGTACGTGAAGCGTCACAAAGTAAAGCCGAACTACCACGCCGGAATCGCCTGGGTGTCGATGCAGGTTATGACCCAGGCGATTGAGAAGGCGGGTTCTCATGATCGCCAGAAGGTCTGGAGTACGCTGCGCACCTCGCAGTTCCAGACCATCATGGGAAAATGGAAGGTGGATGAGAACAACCTGAACGATCATGACGGCCTGACTTTCCAGATTCTCGACGGCCAGCGCAAGATCGTCTGGCCGAAGAAAATCGCGGAAGTCCCCTACAAGCTGCCGATGCCCAAGTGGAAGGACAGGGCCAAGAACTAGGCAGGCGGAAGGGGATAGTCAGAAGTTTCGAAGTGAAGCGTATCGATTCCCGCCCCGCGTTATTGAGCGTGGGGCGGGATTTTTCGCCGCTGATAGAACACTTTAAGGGTGTTTACCTCGACTTCTCAAAAACCCCCCCTTTGACATATGTATCAATAGGCGTATCATATCGCATCTATTGACAAATTCAGTGTGCAATCTGAACTTATTGAACATTGATTTTCGGAAACGATGTTTTAATTGGACCTATCGTTGCCGTTAATGTGTGACCAGTAAGTCCATCTCGTTTTTTCGTATGGTAGTGTCTTTTGTTTCCATTAGAGGAGTATAGGAGATGAAGAAAAGCCTTGTTTTGGTACTGGGCTTTGTTCTCGCCCTCACGGCCACTCCCTTCGTGGAGAAAAGCCAGGCGAAGGACAAGGTCACCCTGGGGATCGCCATTTCGCAGACGGGCCGCTACGCCGAGCCCGCCGGGCGCATGGTGAACTCCTACAATCTGTATGTGGACCAGATGAACGCCAAGGGTGGTTGGCTCGGCAAGAAAATCGATATGATCATCCTGGACGACAAATCGGACAAGCAGACCAGCATCAAGCTGTATGAGAAGCTGATCACGCAGGACAGGGTGGACCTGACCATGGGTCCCTACTCCAGCGGCATCACCGACGCCGTGGCCAACGTGCTGGAAAGGTACAAGTACCCCACGCTGGCTCCGGGCGCCGCCTCGGGCATCATCTGGAAGAAAGGCCGCAAGTATCTCTTCGACATCATCGCCGTCGCCCAGGACTACCAGAAGGGCGCGCTCCACATCGCCAGGGACATCGGCGTAAAGAGAATCGCCATCATCGGCGAGGACAGCCTCTTCCCGCGCCAGTCGGCGGAAGGCGCCGTGGACTGGGCGAAGAAGCTCGGCCTCAAGGTGGTTCTGAACGAGAACTATCCGCGCAAGCAGACCGACTTCACCGCGCTGCTTCAGAAGATCAAGGCGCGCCGCGCGGAGGCGCTCATCTCGAACAGCTACTTCGCGGACGCCGCGGCGCAGATTCGCCAGCTTCGCGAGCTCAACATCAACATGAAGATCTTCGCCGGTACCGTTGGTCCGGGCCTGCCCAAGTTCGCCAAGCAGCTCGGCAACACGGCGGAGTACGTTCTTGGTTTCAGCCAGTGGGAGCCCAAGCCGGAAATCCTCAAGCGGCCCGGCATGAGGGCGTTCATCGCGGCTTATGAGAAGCGCTACGGCGTGAAGCCGAACTACCACGCGGGCCAGTCCTATGCGTCCATGCAGGTTTTCGGCGAAGCGGTGAAACGAGCCGGTTCCATTGACAGGGACAAGGTGTGGAGGACGATGCGCACCATGAGCACCACGACCATCATCGGTCCTTGGAAAGTGGATGAAACCGGCATGAACAATCACGAGGGCTTGACCTTCCAGATTCTCGACGGCCAGCGCAAGATCGTATGGCCCAAGAAAATATCGGAAGTTCCCTACAAGCTGCCGATGCCCAAATGGAAGGACAGGGCCAAGAACTAAGGAGGAGATAGGCAAAGGTCGTCAAAGCGTAGCCAGTCGATTCCCGCCCCGCGCCCGGTTTAGCGCGGGGCGGGATTTTCGCAGGGCAAAAACCATTTGAGGGTTGTTCACGAATTCTTTGCAAGACACCCTTTGACATATGAAGCAATATGCGTATTATATCGCACCTATTGACGGTAAAAATGCGTTTCCAGAACTTCGAGAAGTTGAATTTTCTCGCGAAAAAATAGTCTGAATGACCGAAATGTTGCCGTCACTTTACGAGCAATAATTCCATCTTGTTTTTCTGTTGTATGGCAGTATTTTTTTGTTTCCGAAAGGAGTGTAAAGAAATGAAGAAATGCTTGGTTTTTGTTCTCGGCTTTGCTCTCGCCCTCACGGCTACTCTCTTCGTGGAGAAAAGCCAGGCGATGGACAAAGTCACCCTGGGGATCGCCATTTCGCAGACGGGACGCTACGCCGAGCCCGCCGGACGTATGGTGAACTCCTACAAGCTGTACGTGGATCAGGTGAACGCCGGCAAAGGGTGGAACGGCAAGAAAATCGATTTCACCATCCTGGACGATAAATCTGACAAGCAGACGAGCATCAAGCTGTATGAGAAGCTCATTACGCAGGACAAGGTGAACCTGACCATCGGCCCCTACTCGAGCGGTATCACCGACGCCGTTGCCAACGTGCTGGAAAGGTACAAGTACCCCACGATGGCTCCGGGCGCCTCCTCGGGCATCATCTGGAAGAAAGGCCGCAAATACCTGTTCAATATCATCGCCGTCGCCCAGGACTACCAGAAGGGCGCGATTCACATCGCCAAGGACATCGGCGTGAAACGCATCGCCATCGTCGGCGAGGACAGCCTCTTCCCGCGCCAGTCGGCGGAAGGCGCCGTGGACTGGGCGAAGAAGCTCGGCCTCAAGGTGGTTCTGAACGAGAACTATCCGCGCAAGCAGACCGACTTCACCGCGCTGCTTCAGAAGATCAAGGCGCGCCGCGCGGAAGCGCTCATCTCGAATAGCTACTTCGCGGACGCCGCCGCGCAGATTCGCCAGCTTCGCGAACTCAACATCAACCTCAAGATTTTCGCCGGAACCGTCGGCCCGGGCCTGCCCAAGTTCGCCAAGCAGCTCGGCAACACGGCCGAATACGTTCTGGGTTTCAGCCAGTGGGAGCCGAAGCCGGCCATTCTCAAGCGGCCCGGCATGAAGGCGTTCATCGCGGCGTATAAGAAGCGCTACGGCGTGAACCCGAACTACCACGCGGGTCAGTCCTACGCGGCCCTGCAGATTTTCGGCGATGCGGTGGCGAAAGCCGGTTCCGC
>JAPOYD010000168.1 GCA_026706735.1 Nitrospinota bacterium
AAGGCGCTTTACCGCTCCTGGGCGTATCGGGATATCGCGGTCGCGCAGGCGGAAGACGGGCAAATCGACGCCGCCACGGATACGGCGCGCCGCGTGGAAGACCCCGAAGATAAAGAGCAGGCGCTCGCGGCCATCGATAAGCGCAGGGATCAGACCGACGGGTAGCGCCCCCGGGCGCGTCACGAAGGTTTCCGGGAAAACCCCTCCTCGCCCGATATCGACCACTCCCGTCATTGCGGTGCACACGATCGAGGACACCATGGTTCCATCGGCGCCCAGGCTATTCGCGCCACCCGCCCGGCATATGGGTCATGAGAACCCGAGGCTTCTCATCCAGCCCCGCCCGCGGGAAGGATCTCCGAGGCGGAGAATCTCACGACGTCTCTCCCCAGGAGCGTTCCAGGATTTCATCCGGGACCATCAGGTTCCAGTCCTTGACCAGCCGGCAGCCCTGGGGTCTGCCCTGCGTCATGTGGTGGGGCCGACGGGGGCGCAACCTGCGCAGGGAATCGAGATGGGCCTCTTCCACCATCAGGGACTCCCTGCGCCGGTCGAGGAAAAACCCCACCTTCGCCGCCGTGGTCGCATTATCGAGCAGGCGGGTGAATTCGACGACCTGTTCCAGACCGAAGAATTCCACCGACTCCAGAGACCGCCATATCTCCTCCCAGCTTCCGGCCAGGTCGGTCCGGTCCAGCACGTCCACCAGGGTTCTTTCGTGGCCCGTCACCCGGAGCTCCACGCCGGAGCGCTCGTGGCGGGTGACGCCCAACATCTCCTCCCCTTTCGCCACAAGCGGCGGCGGCGCGCGCCGAAACTCGTGCGACTGAAACATGAATGGAAGCGACTTGCTCTCCGAGACGTAGACCAGCCTTCAGTGGACCGAGTACGCCTTTCCGTGAAACTCCAGGGCCGTGTGATAGCCCAGCACCGCATCCGGAGCCGCCCTAGCCGCCACTAGGCATGGGTCGACCGGTGTGGTTTCGGAGTCCATGCCCCGGGGAACGCTCGCGTACAGGCCGCGGCGCACGCGGACGACCCGGCCTCGCCCGCGGTGGTAGGCTAACAGCGACTTGCAGGTGTGGGTGTTTCCGGACCCACGCCCGGACAGATAACGGTCCAGTTCCTCCACCGTGAAAACGGCGCGCCGGGCCAGGAATTCATTGAGCCTCACGAGATGATTCTTTTGATTTTCAGTCGACATAACGGCAATAAATCCAGCCGTTTTTAAGACGTTATTCTCTTTTGATGAATAGTCGAAATGAGGTGGGTTTTATTACCACTTCTTCGTCGATTAGTTAGGCGGCGGCCCCGTGTTTTCGGGTCTTTCGCACCCTAGGTGTGGCGCACGGCCAATGAAGCAGAGCGGCGAGCCGCTTGAGATTGATCGCCGTTGCTACGTTCGTCCGGTCCTTCTCGCTCCATCGCTCAGGCCGGAGCCCGTACGTGGAGAACCTTGCCACAGGGTCTCATTTTCCTCGTCGTATCCGGTGGATCCGTGATAATTTTAGAATTCCAAGACGGATTCGCTCATCGTTGCACTCACTGCCGGTTCATGCCCCTCAAACGCCGCTCTTGGCTTGTTCGAGGGATGCGACGTTCACCGTGTGCGTGTTGCGGCGACGCTTGTCGAAGCGGATATGCAGGCGCGAGGCATCGGCGAGGCTCAGACCCGCTTCGCGCAATTCGCCCCGGCTGAATCCCTTGCCGGGCCGCCAGACGCCTCGAGCGTCCCGCACGAGGGGGAAAATACCGTTTTCCGCGAGAGCGGGTTCCGGGGATTCACCCGGCAACTCCTGCATCACCGCAGAGAGGGGCTCCCCGACCTCCTCCGTGATATCTTCGGCAGGCTCACTCTCCCTGGAGATTTCCGGTTCAGGCGCAGCAGCTTCCGCGGCGCTTTCGGCCATCTCCGAGTCAGCTTCTTCGTCTACGAGTGGCAGTCCGTCTTCATGCGGCGAATCTTGCAAAACCGACGCCGTTCGTGTCTCCTCATCCCCGGCAACGGCGTCATCGGCAGCTTCCGGTTCGCTCTCCTGAATGACCTCTGGCTCGGGCGCAGACGCCTCCGCGACGCTGTCGGCTGTTCCCGAGGCCGCGACTTCATCGTCGTGAGACGACTCCGTTTCTTCCCGCGACGCTTTTGATTCCGTCTCGCTCAGCAACTCCAGGTCTAGGCCATATTCCTCATACGGCACTGCTTCACGAGGCGGCTCGGGCGCATCCGGCAACCCATCCTTGACCGGCCCGGCCAATGCATCGAGGGCGGGAGCATCGCCGCCATCAACCGCGTCCACGCTGTTCGCCGAACCGCTCGACGCAGGCTCTCCGGAAGCGATCAGTTCCAGCTCCTGATGCGAACCAAGCTCTTTGTCCTCCGAATTTCCCGTCGCATACGGAACGTACGGTTCGATGGCCGGCGGAGGCGGAATCTCATCCCCCTCTTCCGATTCAGCCCGTGCGGTGCTCTTGCGACGCGCGATACGGCTCAAAAAATTCTTTTTGATATTCATGCCGCCCCCTTCGAGATCGGAACCTCGTTGCGTGGAGAAACAAGAAACTCCGGGGGCGGTAGAAACAGGTGAGACAAGCTACGATTCAAACTAGCGATTCCGAAAACCCGGTGTCAAGCGGCGCACCGCCAGGCGCGCGGGTTTGCAAAGGCGCGAAGCCGAGGAGCCCACTCCGGCTTCATTCCCGCCGGACGGCCCGGAAACCCGGGAGGAGACGCTCGACGGGAGCGAGCCTTCGCCCGATGCCGAAAGCGCCCGGTTCTTGAGCGAAATCACCGGCCGCTCCATTCATCTGAGCGAACGCGCCGGCGAACAGGCGCAGGCAGGGGATATCGAGGGCGCCGTCGAGAGCACCCGCGAGACCGGCGCCCCCTCCTGGCGCTCGTGGGCCCTGCAGGAAATCGTCGCGGGCCTGGCGAAGGCGGGAGATTTCCCCGCCGCGTGGAAGACCCCGAAGATCGCAAGCAGGCGCTCGCCGCCATCGAAAAGCACAAGGCGCAGACCGGCGGGTAGCGCATCCGGGCGCGTCGCGAGGGGTTCGAAAAAAACACTCCTCGCTCGAAATCGACCACCGCCGTTATTGCGGCGGACACCCTCGATCGAGGGGGGAGGCCGACAACCTTTTCGAGGGGCTTTCGATACGGTCTTTTCCCGTTCGGGGGCGGGCCGCGACTGTGTCCGGGCCGGAACCTCGCCCCGTGCGCGATGCGGGCCGTGCTCGCCATGGCGCGCCGGAGAATCTATCCGGACGCTTCGGGCGTAGGGAGAGGTCGTGAGGCGCTTTGGAATCACTCCGAAGCCCGCGCGGAGCCTGCGGCTTCCACGCGAACGGTCACAATGTCCGTGTCGTGGTATTGCTGGTGGCGAACCGAAGACGCGAGGTGGCGCAGCAGCCTGAGCGAGACTTCGCGCTCAATCGGCGCGCCGGCTGTCTGTTCGCCGAGCAAAGCGATTTTATCCTGAAGATTCTCCTCGCCACCCGCTGCGACGAACTCCATCACCGCGCCGCCGTCTTCTTTGTGCGCCACCACGAGCAAACGCCGCCGCTCGCGGCTCTCATCGGCTTCATCCGGACGCAGGAGCGTCAGCAGCGTCTCCTCGCCCGCGGCGTCCAGGCGATGCGCCATCGCCTCGTCCCATCCGCTGGCCGTGGCGAACTCGCCGAGAAACTCCCTGATCTTCGGTAAAGCGGAGATGTCGAACGCCGCCTCTAGACGGCTGCGGCGCGGTTCGGTGAGTTCGACGAACAGGGTCATGAGCATGGCGACGAGGCCGCCGGCCGTCATTCCGTTGTTCAGGAGACCACCCGCGAACGTGGAGAAGAACTCAGGATATATGACGCCGTTCTGGAAGCCCACGCCCGCCCAGAACGCGACGCCCGCGACCAGCCCCTTGCGGTAGTCGATGCCGTCCTGGATGACCATCCGCATGCCGACCACGAAGAGCATCGCCAGCAACACGGTGATGTAGGCCGCGGCGACCGGGGCCGGTATCGCCAGCACCAAGGCGACGAACTTGGGCAAAAACGCCAGGGAGAGGAACATCAGTCCGGCGGCGACTCCGACGCTGCGCGCGCCGACTCCGGTGAGCTCGGTAACGGACACGCTCGTCGAATAGGTCGTGTTCGGCACCGTCGCCAGGAGGCCGGAGAGCAGGTTGCCCACACCGTCGGCGGCCACGGCGCCCTGCACCGCCTTGAAATCCACCGCCCGAGGCCGCCGCCAGGATACGCGCTGGATGGCGGCGCCGTCGCCCACGGTCTCGATGGCGCCGATCAGGGTGACGAACACGAACCCGGGTAGAAGCGTCCAGAAAACCGGCCCGAAGCTCAAGTCCAGGCCCGGCCATGCGCCGTGGGGTAGACCAACCCACGAAGCCCCGGCGACGCGGGCCGTATCGTAGATGCCGAACCAGCCGCCGACGATCGAGCCCGCGACCACGCCGACCACCGGCGCCCACAGGCGCAGCGCGCCTGTCGCCTTGAGCGCGATGCCGACAATAACCACCGCTGACACGAACGCGCTAAGCGGAGCGGCGAGCGCAGGAGCGCCCTTGGGCACGTCATCGAGCATGCCGAAGACGATGGGCATCACCGTCACCGCTATCAGCATGATGACGGTTCCCGCCACGGTCGGCGTCAGAATACGCCTGAACAGGGAGAGGCGTTCGGAGAGCACGAACTGAAACAGCGAGGAGGCGAGGACCAGTGTGGCGAGCATCCCCGGACCTCCCTTGGCGAGCGCCGCGATGCAGACCGCAATGAAAGCGCCCGAGGTGCCCATGATGAGCACGTAGCCCGCGCCGAAGCGGCCGATCCGGAACGCCTGGAGCATCGTAGTCGAGCCGCAGACCGCCAGGGCGGCGAACACGGCCCACGATAGATAATCCTCCGTTCCGCCGGCGGCCCGCACCACGATCAGGGGCGTGAACACGATGCCGCCCACGCAGAGGACGGCGAGCTGCAAACCCAGGCCGAGCGCGAGCAAGGGCGGCGGTTTTTCGTCGGCTTCGTAACGTACGCCGGTGTTCGTGTGCTGGGCGGAATTCCCGGCGCTCATGTCGCATCCTTTCCGGCTGAAAAGCGGATTTTCAGTGGAGCGGAAACCTACGTTCGATGTCGTCGCAAGGAGACCGGAGTTCCTCACCCCATCGGGACCCTCAAAAACAACCGCGAGCGCCCTGAACGGGCGAAAACCGTTCATCAGGAGTGGATTCTCCACTCTTTGTCTGTTTTCCTGGAGCGCCATAGCGCTAGTGTCATCGTTATCGTTCCAGCACCCGGCGCTCCATTTCCGGCCGCCACACCCGGGCGCGACGCCCGAACACGGAAGGATCCTTCAGCCACTCTGCATAGCCGATTCTCCGTCAGCCATTCGATTTTACGATCCAGGCAGGCCGCCAGCGACGCGTCCGCGGCATTGAGGGCAAGACCCCCGTGCTCGATTCGCGTATCGAGGGCCATCACTACGAATGCGCCGCCCGAGCCGTGAGCGGCCCTGCGGTTTCCCAACTCTTCGCTCGCGACCGCGTCGATTCGGCCGGTCCTCAGGGATTCGAGGCATTCACTCTCGCCGCCCGATTCGTCGAGGTAGACAACCTGCGGCCCCATGCCCCAAGGCGCATGGAGACGGATGCGGGCGCGAAGCGCGGGAGAGGAACCCGAAGCCCTCACAACGTAGGCCGGGCCCCGTCGGTCGTGAATACGCCCACCGGGGTTTCGATGCGAACGCCTCGATTGATCGAAGGCAGTGTCCGGCCGGCCGCAAGCGTGAGCGAGCCCCGTTTCTGAGACTGTGAGGGTCGATACTTTCACAGTCTCGTATTACGCGCAAGCGGCTACCTCACAGGCCGTAGCGCAGTTTCGCAACCGCACCGTGTTTCGCGAGTTGGTCCTGCGCGTAGCGCCCCGGTATGGCCGGCGGGCGCCAGCGTCCCACGAATTGCATCTCGACCAGGGAGAGTCCCGCACTCATCTGGCTCTGCGCGCTGCCCACCCTGAGGCTGTGTCCGCTGACGCGGCCCTAGACCCCTGCGTCGCCCGCGCGGCGAATGATGATGCGCCGGATGCTCCTTTTCGTCAAGCTTCTTGCCTGCACCCGGCCCGGAACAAGGGCCCCTCCGTCAGGGAGGTACCCAGAAACCAGGCCAGCACCCCTCCGAGGCCGGCCCCTCGGCCGGGGCCCTTGTCAAAGCGGCATCCTGTGTCGGGTCGGACGACAGCGGGGAATTTTCAAGAACAAAAACCGTTTTGAGGTGGAGATTCAAGCGAAGCGTTGGACTTTCTGAATTCTTATAATTATTATTATGAGAAAATACAACACCTCTAACGAGCATGTCAAGCGCGATTCCGAGGTTCTTGGAAGGATTCTCGGGCGCGCTTTTCGTCTTTTTGCGCTCATTTACGGCCCATATATGCCCCGAAACGTGTCTCCCGGTGGAGAACGAGGCTTCTAGAATCTCTTAATAATAATTAGCGGTAATCAATACGGGTGCGAGGTGGCTGAAAAGATAATCGCCTTTGGAGGCCCGGAAAACTGTGTGCATACCGAAGAATTCCTGTCTCACGGAAAGAAAAGAGCCATTACTAGCCCAAGTTGTGAGTCAGGAATTCTACCGTATTTCAGAATTTAGCGAAAAGAATCGAATATCAAGGCCCAAAACATATTTGAAAGGAGGTTAATCGAAAGCCGGAAATTCACGGAAAATCCCTTTTTCTATGTATTCAGG
Source organism: Nitrospinota bacterium (assembly GCA_026706735.1). Lineage (GTDB taxonomy): Bacteria > UBA8248 > UBA8248 > UBA8248 > UBA8248 > Bin107. Next base: position 6,741 of record JAPOYD010000168.1, read on the forward strand.
AGGACTCACTAAATGACGTTCAGAGAGAAATCGATAACCAAGCTTTACGCTTTCGCGATGGCGGCGGTGTTCGCCCTCGTGCTGGCCGGCTGCGGCGGTGGCGGTGGGACGGCTCAGATGCCGGATCCGGAGCCACCCGTGACGGAGCCGCCGAGCCCGACGCCCGAAGAGATGGAAGCCGAGGCTCTGGAGGACGCGCAGAACGCCGCCATGGCGGCGGCAACAGCGGCGGCGGCGGCCGTGGCCGGCGCGGTGGACCCCGTAGCGGCGACGAATGCCAAAGTTCACGCGGACGCGGCCCAGGAAGCCTCCGACGCGGCGGCAGCTGCGACGACCTCCGAAATGGCCGAGGGACACCAGACGGCGGCCGAGACGGCCCGCGACAGCGCGGTGGAAGCGGCCGGTGAGCGCGGCCTGGGCCTGACCTCTCTGGCGAACAAGATCACGAACCAGAGCGCCATCGACAACGCCGTACTCGAGGGGCGGGAAGCGCCCAAAGCCGTCTCCAACGCGACGAGAGTGGGTACGGAGTTGGCCGCGACGGCCGCCAATGCCGTCGAGCAAACCGCCGTAACTTCTGGTGAGGCTAGCCCTTCTGCCGGAAGCGTCTCTCAAGGCGCTCCGGCCGCCAGCGCGACGGTGACTCACGGCGCGAGTGGACCTACGATCACGGTAACCGGCCCCGGCGGCACGTTGGTTGGCGGCGAAGCCCCGAAGCTGCTGACGACCCGCGGGGACTGGATGGGCAGAGAGTTGCTGGAGAATGCCGCTTCCGACACGTACGTCAACGTCTACACGGACATCCAGGCGCCGAAAACGGCGCCGAATTATGATGCGACGAATACCGTCGCCTTGGCAGCAGGCCAAATCATCGGTGGCGATATTCCGGGGAACGGCAAAACCTTCACGGGAACATTGAACGTCTCCGCTACCGACAATGTCCCGATGCGGACGGGGCGGTTCTTCTGTGCCAGCGGCACCGCCTGCTCCATCAGCGTCGACGAGAAGAGCGCTATCGTGGCGACTCAGGGCTACGTGTTCCAGCCCATGATATCCGGCACGACTTCCACGGCCGACGCCGACTATCTGGCCTGGGGCGTCTGGCTGACCGTTCCGGACGCTACGGGCACGAACGACGTAGCCGCAGCTGGCGCATTCGCGAGCGGCAACGACGCGTTCCAGGTCAGGGCCGAGCTCACGGGCACGGCGACGTATAACGGCGTCGCGAGCGGCATGTATTCGGCGGCCGGCATGGTCGAGTACTTCGACGCGGACGTCAGCCTGACGGCCAACTTCGGCGGAACCTTAGGGGCTGACAGCACACCCGGTAGCGCTCCGGATGCTACCGACAATGACGGACTGCTCGTGGGCGCCGTCACAGGCTCCGTCTCCAACATCATGGCCGGCGGCATGTCCGTTGACGGCTCGCTGACGCTCAAGAAGGCGAACATCATCGCGGCCGGAGAGAACGGCGACAGCACGACCGGCTTCGATGGCGATGCCGAGGGCACCGTGGGAGGCGCCTTGCTGAAAGGCGAGTGGGGCGGCCAGTTCTACGGTCCCAACAAGGCGGCGGCGGGTTCCATGGCGGCCCGAACCGAATACCCCACGACCGCGGCGGGCACTTTCGGCGCTACGGGCGGCGGGAATACGCCTGTGAGCATTCTGGGTTCTTTCGGCTCGTGGAAGGCCGAGTAACAGAGCACCACGCCTTTACGCCTTTGGCCCCGGGCTCTCTGAGCCCGGGGCCGGGGATTCTCAAAGCAAGCGATAATTTGGAAGTTGGTTTCAACCGCCCGCCCCCTTCCGGGTTTCCCAGGAGGGGGGACGTAGCCTTAGGGGGCAAATGATGAGAATGCTCAAATATTTGAGATTGGCGGTATTTGTCGTGTGCATTGCGGCATTTGCCTCCGGTTGTGGCGGTGACGGCGGCGGTAGCGGCGCGGGGACGACAGACTCGTCGACTACACCACCAGAACAGGAACAGACCGATGCGGAGAGGATAGCCGCGGCGAGACAAACGGTCGCGGGCATCGTCGCTACCGCCAATAATCTGGCGCAAACGGCGAGTTCGGCGGCGGCGGCGGTGGGAGCCAGCGAAGACGCCACGGCAGAGCAAATCGCAAGCGCCACGAGCCAAAACAATGCGGCGCAAAGCGCCCTGGGGCTTGTCGTGAGCGCGAATGCCGCGGCCATCGCGGCCACCACGCCTGCGCAGGCTCAAACGGCGGTGGCGGATGCGAACGCGGCGCTTGCCGACCTGAGAACCGCGCAATCGGCGGTGGCGGGGATTCAAACCGCCGTAAACGCGGTTGCGGTGGCTCGCAGACAACGGGAAGCGGACGAGACCGCCTTGACGAACAACTCATCCCTCATCAAGCACGTGAGAGACAACAAACTCCTCTCCGACGCGCTGTTGGCGGACCTGGTGGCCGACCGGCTTCTCGTAGGCCCGGCCGGCGCGATCACTCGTAATGAAGATGATACCGAGTCTTGCACTGCGCCATGCGCCACATACGCTGCGAATACCGGGACGGGCGCAACCAGGGTTGTCGGACAGCGGACGGTCCGAATAGGAACCCTCGTATCGGGCAGCACGACGCCTTCACTCAGTGGAACGGGCCCCCTTCCCCATGGCTTCGATATGAAAGACGCCGCCGGCGCCAACTTCGTCAACGCCTACACGGACATCATGCAAACGAGAATCAACGTAAGAACAAGAACGAACGTCGTGAATGACGATCCGGATACAGAAGGCGATCAGCGGTATGCAAACCAAGATTTTCCCGACACCGACTATCTGCTCGCCGGAATCTGGCTCACGGTGGGCGCCAGCATAGGCGACTCCACCATACAAGCCTTCGCCTACGGGAACCAACCCACCTCCGCCGCCTCCACACCTCCCAATTTCTGCAGCGGTATCGAGGCAAGTGATCCAGTTACGTCCGGAGCAACCACGACTGACAGAAATTGTGTGGCTACCAGTGGATTGAACAGCATCAGCGGATTCGTGGACGACGGCCAGGACGTGACGGCCACCTACCGCGGAGATGCGAACGGCGCCTACATCGCGGGGGGAGCGACGGGCTACTTCACGGCGGACGTTACGCTCACCGCCGAGTTTCAGAACCCGACAGGTGGCACAACGGATGGCACGGGCAGCATCCAGGGCGCAGTCACGAACATCACCGCCGGCGGACAGTCAATCGCGGGCAGCATTGAACTACAGAAACAGTCTTTCAATGATGATATAGGGCTCGTTTTTGCAGCTGGCACAACCATCGGCGTGGTTGACGGGAAATCCTACAGCGGCATATGGAAGGGCCAGTTTTTCGGA
>JAPOYD010000031.1 GCA_026706735.1 Nitrospinota bacterium
GGTTTATCCTCAGATAGATAACGCCCCGAGGAGAGCGGGAAAACTGCGCAATACTCGGAACAAGTGTGGCATCCTTTCCGGCTGGAAATCAGGCCCTAGCTGGAGCGAAACCCGGCGTACGAAATGGTAACACCGTGATTGAAGTCTCTCACACCCCTTCGCGCTCCTCAAGAAAAACCCGAGAAAGCCGCCGACGGGCGAAAACCGGCAAGCCCGCGGCATTTTTAGGCAAAATATGGGTATCTGGGTATCTGAGGGTGGAAATGATGTGTTTTTTCGGAAAAAGACTACATTTTTGTTGACGAATCGAACGCGCCATATATACTTTTCGCTAGTGCTTTCTTGTCTTCCCCGGACGGAGGGATGATAAAGGAGTTACGCACTCCCGGAGAGGGGGCCATGTAGCCCCGGCGGGGGAGAGTGACCCGCTTTCCGGCGGGTCTGGCTCATCACCTGGAGAACCCGAATCAGTGAAAACCGTAGAGGAAATACGCGAGGAGATTGTCAAAAAAGCAAGCGAGAACGAGGCATTCCGCGCCGAATTGCTGGCCGACCCCAAGGACGCCCTTGAAAAGGAATTGGGGGTTACCATTCCCGAGGGGTTCAAGATTGGCGTTCACGAAGACAACATCATGAGCATCAACCTGGTGTTGCCGCCGGCCGAGTTGAGCGAGGCGGACCTGAGCGCCGTCGTGGCCGGAACGCAAACGTGGCAGGACTTCGCCAACGCCTGGAACAGCTTGAACCAGAACTCCTGATGCGGTATACCGAAAAAGTTCCATAATCTACTTGACAGGTTTGCCGAAAAACCCTGGGGAGAGGGTTAGTTCGGGATGCCGTATCGTGGGTATGATCGGCTCTGTGGCCCGCTTCGCTGAAGAGAGGCCGGGGCGCCGGACCCGCTCATCGCCGCCTTCCCCCCAATATATGTATCCCGCTCGGAAACAGGGTTCGACGATGTCTGAGAATTTCGGGGACGTCTTTCCAAGGTTGCGCCGCTTCATTCCCTCCTCCCTGCTCGAGGGGCCGTGGTGGGATCGCCTGGTGGAGCGCGTCGGCGAGCTTCCGAGTTGGCTGACCCTGAATTACGCCGCTTTCGAGTTCCGGCTGGGCAACCCCGCGCCCGCCGCCGATTATTTCGTCGCAGTGGCGCCGGGGCGTCCTTCGATGGAGTATTACGTCCATCTGGGCGAGGCCGCAGCGCCGGACTCCGCGGCGGCGGCCCTCGGCCGGGTATATGATCGCATGAACGACGCAAAATCCCCTTCCGAATCCTCTCTCGCCGGCTGGTTCAGGGCCTCGATGCTCGAGTACGACATCGCGGAGGTCCCTTCAAACCTGAACCCGGCCCCGGGCGTATTCCTGGCGCTGCAGCCTGAGTCCGAGCTGGATGAAGATATCGCGGGTCCGCGAACCCCCGACCGCCTGGCCGCCGCCATCGCGAATGCGGTCGGGTGGGAGGAGGACGAGGAGGAGCGCAGGTCCGTGGAGCGGGCCTTCGCCGCCCTGCCCCGTGACGGCGTGGTGGATCAGATCGGCGCCGTGGCGCAGCGCGAGCCGCGCTCCATACGCCTCATCGTGGACGGGTTGAAACAGCGCAACATACCGGCGTTGCTCAAGCGGCTGAAGTGGGAAGGCTCCGCCCGGAAGGTGATGGACATTCTGGAGGAGATGCACGACGTGACGCCGGTCTTCCGGCTGGCTGTGGACGTCGCCGCGAGCGGCGTGGGGCCGCGCCTGGGTCTCGAGATGTACAGGCCGAGGAAACCCTCGCACCTCGACTACTGGCTGACCTCGGGGCGCAACGCCTGGCGCCCCGTCGTGGAATACCTCGAAGAGATGAAATGGTGCCTGCCGGAGAAGGGAGCCGGGCTGCGCGACTTCCCGGGAATCGAGCGGCTATTCGAGGAAAAAGGCATGTCCATCCTCTACAAGGGAATCAACCACTTCAAGCTGTCCATCGAGGGCGACGCTGTGGAAGCCAAGGCCTACGCCGCCCTCGCCTACTTCCGGCTCTACGCCGACTCGGAGGGGGAAGCGGGGACTTCTTGAACTGGGTGATGTGGGGGAATGGAGGGGGCGACCCGCTCACTATTCAGCGGACGACGAAGTGAACCTTCTCTTTCAAGGCGCAAGGCCTTCGGCTCGAGGGTGGAGACCTGGATACGCCTTCAGACGGCTTACGACATCGCCCAGGCGCAAGAGCGCAAGGATGAAATCGAGGTCGAGCGCTACGCGCCGCAACCGGCGTGAGGCTAACCGACTCCCGTTGAGCCGCCGGGTCAATCCCGACCGGTGAAGGGAAGAATCCTGAGTCCGCTATGAAATCGCGGCGTCCCCCTCTACGAGAACGATATGATCGGACAAGACGCGCTCGCGGAAGCGCTCCGGCATGGAATCCCACATGAAAACGTCCACGCGAAACGGCAGGTTGCTCTCCTCGAAGGCTTCCTTGAGATCGTAGACCCTGCGGCTTTTGGCATGACCAGCGAACACGACCATATCGAGATCGGATTTGGGGCGCGCTTTTCCCTTCGCGCGGGAGCCGTACACCCAGGCGGCGGTGTTCGGCAGATGCTTATTGAGCAAGGCCAAAATTTGCTTGCGCTGCGCTTCTGTGATGTCGACCAGTCCGCTCATTCCCAACTCCGCCCGCTCATGGTTCGGTAAAGTTCCGCCGCGTCTTCGATGAAATCGCCGACAACCTCCAGGGCGGCTCGAGCCTTCTCGCCGCTGTAGGCGTGGGCGGTATCGACACGCTTATCCGCATAGCCCAGCCAACGCTCCACAGGCGCGGAAATCAGGTCGTTCTCGAAGGCGAGTCGGAAAACGGGCTCGGGGCTGTTCGGAGAATCCGCGATTCCCAACTCGTCGACCAGGTATCGCTTGAGCACCTTCCACAGGCAGTCGTAGCAGGTCTTGAAACGCTGGATGACCGACTCGGCGACGGCTTCGCGGAGCAGTTGGGGCAACGCCTCGTCGAGTTCGTTGTGATTCTCGTATTGCTCCTCGAGGCGCTTGAGAGACATCCGATAATTGTCGTACTCCACCATCATGCGCCTCATTACGCCGGAAACAATCACTCGTATCAAATCCGGCCACCATCCCACAAGGCATGGATTTATCAACGAATCGAGACCCGCATTGCGCCGAACCCTCCGATGAAAACGCCTGCATTCCGGCGGGCGTCCACCTGCGTCCATACATGCCCGATCAACGCCGGCCACACGCCGGATTCGGCAACAGCCCGATTAAAAAAATAGCTCATATCCATCACTTCATCTATACTTTGGGTAAGGCGATGGACCGATACCAACGAGAGTGAGGCAGGATGATACGGCCGGGCGCGGAATCTTTACGGAAGATCGCGGTTGTCGGCCAAGGAACCGCAGGTTCCCTTGCAGCCGCCAACGTCACTCGTCTACTACCCGAGAGTGACCACGAGCTGTACCACATATATGACTCGCGCATCCCCGTCATCGGGGTGGGTGAAGGCAGTTGGCCGAGCCTGGTTCAGCATTTGCAGGAACTGACGAATCTGCCTCACGAAACCATCCAGCAGCGCCTGAAAGGAACGCGCAAGTACGGGGTCGCATTCGAGGGATGGGGTCGGCGCAATCAGGCCTTCACCCACTATTTCACGCCGCAACAGGTGTCCTACGCCTACCACCTGTCCGCCGATCTGTTGGCGGAACTGCTGCACGAAAGCACCCGCGCGCGCCACATCGACGCGAAAGTACGCAGCATCACGAGGGTCGAGGGCGGCGCGCAAGTGGAATTCGAGGGACTGCCGCCGGAGCGCTACGATTTGGTCTTCGACGCCCGCGGGTTTCCCCGGGAACTACATCCCGACCGGCACATCGACGTTTCCTTCATCCCGACCAACACGGCCGTCATCCGCCGCTGTCCGGCCATCGTCGAAGAAGAGCGGGACGGGCTGGTCCTGCAGCATACCTACACCCGCGCGGTGGCGCGTCCGCACGGTTGGATATTCGTCATTCCGCTTACGTTGCATACTTCCTACGGGTACATCTTCAACCGCGACGTATCCGGTCTCGCCGAAGTGGAGGCGGATTTCGACGCGGTCCTGGAAGCCGACGGTGTACCGGAATTCGAGCAGCGCGCCGTCATTCCGTTTCCCAATTTTATCCATCGCCACATGTACGATGGCGCGGTGGCCCGAATCGGCAACGCGGCAAGCTTCATCGAGCCGCTCGAGGCAACCGCAATCGTGTCCGCCCAGCTGCAGGTCGAGATGGTTCTCCACATGCGCCTGAACCGTCCGGTAGAATACATCGAGCGCGACGCGCCGGTGGTCAACCGGTTTCTCATCAACAACATGCTGTGCTACAGCCTGTTCGTCGGTTGGCACTATTCCTGCGGCTCCCGGCATGACAGCGGATTCTGGCGATACGCCCGCGACCACGCCTGGCCTCGACACCGGGCGGCGACGGACCCTGGAGCGGTGGATTGCGACGCGCTCCGCAAATTCGAGGAAATGATCGAACTGATAAACCAGACGGTCATCGACAAAACGGACTGGGAACGAATGTGCGCGCTTCCTCTCACCAGTTATGCCCAGATTTCCCAGGGGCTGGGCTGCCAGCATCTGTCTTAAAAAATTTCGACATCGGTTGATTCCACGCCACCGGATTGGTACCTCTAAGTTTGGAAACGGGGAGGGCCGGGAATGACGAGGAAGGCCTGCTGGCCGGAGAAGATCGTCCGTCTATTGCGCAGAGCGTCTGCCTAAGGCCGTTGAAAAAGTCCCCGCCCTGTGATTTTGTGTAATTTCGTTTCATTTTACCAAATGGTATGATGTTTTTTTGGCTTGCTTGACTACAACGAGGGGGTAGTTCCGCAGTCGTGTTCAACAATCCGTTCGACTCATTTCATAATATCGTCGCCGAAGCAAAGGAAGAACGCGAACAACTCGACCGGCTGCTGACGATATCCACGCCGCGGGAGCGTCTGCTCGTCGCCGCAATCGCTCTTTTACTGTGCATCCTCTCGGCGTGGCTCTTCTTCGGCAGCGTGGCCCGCAGCCTCGTGGTGGACGGCGTAGTGATCGAGAAGCGCGAAAACCCGCCCGGGGGCAAGCGGTCCGTGCAGGCCCTCGTCTGGGTCAAGAGCGAGGTCGCTCCACGTATCGAGGCCGGGATGCCGGTGGTGATCGAGCCGGATACGGCGGATGGAGAAGCCGGCGCACTCCGCGGAGAGGTCAGGGCAATTTCCGCCGTACCCTTCTCCGGGGGGCCGGCGGCGTTCGAGTCCGCGGCGCCGGTGTCCCTGCACCGCGTCGTTATCGCGCTCGAAGAAAATGCTGATTCGGGTTCCCTGGCGGGCAGGAAATCCAGGATCGTCATCGAGCTCGGCAGGCAATCTCCGATCGCGCTCTTTCGAATGAGGCGACCATAAGATGCCGCCGCGCACCCAAAAGGGGGCCGGGGAGAAGGCCTCTTCGGACGTATCGAAACGGAGGGTGACCACGCCGGTTCTGTTGCAGATGCACGCGTCGGAATGCGGCGCCGCCTGTCTCGGCATCGTACTGGCCTACTTCGGGCGATGGGTACCGCTTACCGAATTGCGCGAGAAATGCGAGGTGAGCCGGGACGGCAGCAGCGCCGCGAGCATCCTGCGCGCCTCCCGCCACTATGGTCTCGAATGCAGCGGGTTCAGCGTAAGCGCCGATCAGCTGAAAAAGCTGCCGTTGCCGTTGATTCTGTTCTGGCAGTTCAGCCATTTTGTCGTCCTGGATGGATTCGACGGCCGTTATTTCCATCTCAACGACCCTTCCACCGGGCGGCGCAGGGTTTCCGCCGAGGAGTTCATCAAGGACTACAGCGGCATCGCGCTTCGCTTCAAGCTCGGCGCCGATTTCAGTCCCGGGGGCGAGCGGCCCGACCTGTTCAGGCAGTTGGGCGCCCTGCTCGCCGGGTCGTGGAGTCTGCTCACCGGGGTGATTGCCTGCGGACTCATGTTGACGCTCTTGACGCTGATCATTCCCGCGTCTCTCGGTGTTTTCGTCGACGATGTCATGGAAAAGCAAGGGTCCTGGGGCGGACTGGTGACCGCCCTGCTCGGCGGGGGCGCCCTGGTGTACGTCCTGTCCCTGCTCAAGCACCGGTTCCTCAGGCGGCTCGCCGTCCGGGTATCGGTGATCGGCTTCAGCCGCGGCATGTCACGGCTTCTGCGGCTGCCGGTGGAGTTTTTCGAACACAGGCTGGCGGGCGACCTGACCGACCGGGTCTCGTCCACCGACAGAATCGCCAGGAACCTGGCGGATCAGTTTCTCGTGCGCATCATCGACATGGGGATGAGCGCCGTGTTGCTCGTGGCGATGTTCGCCTGCGATATCCTGCTCACGCTGATCGTGCTCGCGCTGGCCCTGCTGCACGGATTGCTCGCCCACTTTCTCAACGCTCTCCGGGCCGTTCGAAGCCAGGCGATGAGGCGCGAGCAGGGATTGCTGATCGGCCTCGGCATGCAGATGCTGAGTCATGCGGACAATCTGCGCATGACGGGCTCGGACGACAGGTTCTTTTCGCGCTGGAGCGGCCAGCAGGCGCGTGAACTGCGCGCGCGCCAGCTCTATTCCGAACTGGGCTCCGTCAATACTTCGCTTCCGGGGCTGGTCGACGCGCTCCGCAGCGCGGCGATTCTCGGGGTCGGGGGCGGTTTCGTCATGAGCGGGGAAATGACCCTGGGGACGCTGGTCGGGTTCTACATCCTGGCGGAGATGTTTCTGGCGCCCGTCAGGCGTTTTCTGGAATTCGCCGAAAACCGTCAGGCGCTCGAAACCGATATGCAGCGCCTCGAGGACATCTCCAAAACCGATGAAGACCCCGTTTTCAGCCGCCGGAGTCCGGAATCGGAGTCCATCGCCACGTTCAACGGCCGGCTCCAGCTTGCCGGCCAGCTCGAACTGCGGGACGTCACCTTCGGTTTCAACAAGAGCCGGCCGCCTTTGATCAAGGACTTCAACCTCGCCATCAAGCCGGGGCAGCGCGTCGCCGTGGTCGGTCCCAGCGGTTCCGGCAAGTCGACCCTGGCGCGCCTGGTATCGGGCGTCTATCCGCCCTGGTCGGGCGAAATCCTGTTCGACGGCCATCTGCGGGATCAGGTTCCCGAAGAGGTGCTGCGGCAGTCCATATCCATGGTGGACCAGGAGATCGTGCTCTTCACGGCGTCCCTGCGCGACAACATCACGTTGTGGAACCCGGCCGTTCCCGATGAAGTCCTCTTCGCCGCGACGCGGGACGCCCAGATCCATGACGAAATCCTGCTCCGGGCGCAGGGATATTCGACCCTCGTCGAAGAAGGCGGGGCGAATTTCAGCGGCGGCCAGCAGCAGCGCCTGGAAATCGCCCGCGCGTTGGTGGGCAATCCGACCGTGCTCATTCTGGACGAGGCCACCAGCGCGCTCGATGCCGCAACAGAGGAATATGTCGATGACGCCCTGCGGCGGCGCGGCGTCACCTGCCTGATCGTGGCGCACCGGCTGAGTACTGTGCGGGATTGCGATGAAATCATCGTGCTCGACAAGGGCGTCACCGTGCAACGCGGCACGCACGACGAGTTGATCGCGGACCGGGGCGGCGCGTATTACAGATTGGTCAAGTCGGACTGATGCAGCATACAAGGCCGGAACACGCGTCCATCGCGGAACTCGCCGCTCGCTTCGGCGCCTCCGTGCCCTGCGCCGGCAACCTGCCGGTCAGGCTCGACGACCCGGACAGCGTCTGGTTCATCGATCAGGGCGCCGTCAATCTGTTCCTCGTCGAACTCAAGGACGGGGTGGAGCAGGCGGCGCCGCAGCATCTGCTGCGCCGGGAATCGGGCCGGCTGCTGCCGGGCGTCGCGCCGGACCAGCGAGATGGTGACGAGGACAACACGCTCAGCATCATTGCCAAAGGAATGCCGGGCACCATTTTGAAACGTCTGCCGGCTTCGGTGCTGTCCCGGGTCCATCCGGCGGAACTGGCGGAACAGACCGATACCTGGCTGATCGCCATTACGGAAACGCTGTCGCGTTTTGCGAACCCCCTTCCGCGCCCGACCGCGCTGGCCGAACCCGATCGGGCGCAGACCCTGGCCCCTTGCACGCTATCCGTTCGGCGCGGCGTGGTATGGGTGTCCGAACCGCCGGGCGGCGCGAGCCTGTTCATGGGCATTGTCGACCCGGCGGAACTGGGGGAGGCGAGCGGCCCGCACGAAGCCGTCATTCCGCTGACGCGGACAAGCTGGCTCACCCTGTTCGACGAGGCGGCGCTGACGGGCCAATCTACCGAAACCCTGGCGGAGCAAGGCTTGCTGCTGCCGGCGCTCGCCTCTTTTCACGCGGTTGCTTTCACCCTGGAACGCCTGAACCGCCGGCTGGTCGTGGTCGATGATGTCAATCTCGAACGCGCGCGAACGACCAGCCGCCGCACGGCAGAAAAAGCCGCGCGGCAGCGGCTCTTCAATATCTATGACCTTCCGATTGACCAGGATGCCGGTATCGGGGACACGGCGCTCGCGGATGCCCTGCAACTCATCGGCCGCCATGAAGGAATCGATTTCAAGATACCGGCGCGCTCGGGACTCTCCGATACTCCGGTCAGCCTCGTTGATATTCTCGATGCGTCAGGCTTACGCGCCCGGCGCGTGCGATTCAAAGCCGAGGGCAGCTGGTGGCACGGCGACAGCAACGCGATGCTGGCATTCCGCGCCGAGGACGGCCGGCCCGTGGCGCTGCTGCCGGGCAGATTCGGGCGGTACCGGGAAATCGACCCGGTCACCAAGCGCAGCCGCCGGGTTACGGCGGACCGCGCGGGCGGGCTGGCGGAGGAAGCCTGGATGTTCTATCGGCCATTGCCGCCGGAGGACGTGAAACTGTCAGACCTGCTGGAAATCGCCCTGCGCGGATCGGCCCCGGATCTGGCGCGGCTGGTCATTGCCGGGCTTCCATACGGCATGATCAAACTGCTGCCGGCGCTCGCGCTCGGATTCGTTGCGAATGAAATTTCGGCGGGTGGAAGCGCAGGAACGCTCTATGCCGTCGCCGTGGCGTTAGCGGCGATCGGCCTGCTCGGCGCAATGCTGCACCTGCTCCAAAGCACGGCGATGATGCGACTCGAGGGGCGCACGGCATCCCGGGTCGAAGCCGCCTTCTGGGACCGCCTCATGCGCCTCCCGCCAAGCATTCTGCACCGCCATCCTGCCGGCGATCTGGCCATGTCGGGGATGACGTTCCAGAACCTTCGCGACGGCTTGCGGGGAGTCGTCGCCAACAGCTTTTTGTCGATCATTTTTCTGTTTCCGGTTTTTGGCGTCATCTTTTTCTACGATGCCACCCTCGGCGTCATCACCCTCGTCTTCAGCCTGGCTTCGCTGCTGGTCGCCGTAGTCCTCGGGTTGCGCCAGATTTCACCTTATGGGCGGATGATCAGTGCAGCGCGCCGCGTAGCCGGTCGACTCTTCCAGCTCGTGGGAGGCATCTCCAAGCTGCGGATGGATAATGCGGAAGGGTCGGCCTATGCCATCTGGGCAAAGGATTATCGTGAGCAGAAACGCGCGGAGATCGAACTGGGCGCGCTCGAGGGACATTCGCGGGCATTCGGCGCCGCGCTCCCCTTTCTTGCCGGCGGGGTACTGCTTTTCGCAGTGGCGGTGGCGGGAGACCGAAACATTCTGGTCGGCGATTTTCTCGTCGTTTACACGGTCTTTATCGTTTTCCAGTCCGCCATCGCCCGGCTCGGCGAGTCCTTCGGCGCCATTGCCGCCATGCGGCCGGCGTTCGAGCAGATGCGCCCACTGCTCTCAGCCGTTCCTGAAACCGTGACGGAAGGAGAGCCGGTTGAATACCTTGGCGGTGAAATACTGTTCGACCGCATTTCCTTCCGCTACGATCCCGACGGTCCGCTGATTCTCGACGACGTCACGATTCACGCCCGTCCCGGCGAATTCATCGCGATCGCCGGCGAGTCCGGCGCCGGC
>JAPOYD010000043.1 GCA_026706735.1 Nitrospinota bacterium
GCGGACCCAAATTCTGCTCGATGAAGATCACGCAGGAGGTCCGCGAATACGCCGCCAAACAGGGCCTGGAAGAGCAGGCCGCCCTGGCCGAAGGCATGAAGGAAAAAGCGAGCGAATTCAAGGAGGGCGGCTCGGAGATTTACGTGAAGGAAAGCTAAGCCGAACGATAACGACCGCGCAACATGAAACCCCGCCCGTGCCGACGCCCGGGCGGGGATTTTGATGTCATTCGAGAATCACCACAAGACTTTGACACGGCATTGATGATAAATTCTTCTCATCGGATTGGGAGGATGACGCCGTCATGACGCTGAGAATGGGTGTGTGGGCGCCCGTGTGGGGCACGTTTCTGGGGCGGATCGAAAAGCCCGAAACGGTGAAGGAGGCCTCATTCGCCCACAATGCGCGCTACATTCAGCGCGCGGAAGAGTTGGGCTTCGAGACCACCCTGCTGCTCGACAGGAGCCTCAACAGCATCAAGGGCTTGGGCGCGCCCGTTCTGGAGGCCTGGATCACGGCGGCGGCGCTGGCGCCCATCACGAAGAAAATCGAGCTCATCATCGCCGCCAAAAGCGCCTACCGCCACCCCTCGCTCGTCGCCCAGATGGGGGCGAACATCGACTGCATCAGCGGGGGGCGCTTCGCCATCAACATCGTCTCGGGCTGGTGGGCGCTGGAAAACGAGATGGCGGGCATCCCCTTCCCGCCGCACGATGAGCGCTACGATCTTTCCGAAGAGGTCATGCACATCCTCAAATCCTACTGGACGAAGGAGCGCTTCAGTTTCAAGGGCAAGTATTTCCAGATAACCGACGGCGTCACCGCGCCAAAACCCGTCCGAAAGCCCTGGCCCACGTTTTATTTCGGGGGCGAATCGACCGCCGCCGTAAAGCTGGCGGGCAAGGCGGCGGACGTTTTCCTGTTCAACGGCCGTTCGCTCACGGACGCGCGGGAGTTGATGACTGCCGTGAACCATGAAGCGCAGGCCAGCGGGAGATCCATTCGCCACGGGATGAGTTCGTTCATCGTCTGCCGCGATACCGACGAGGAGGCCCAGGCGGAACTCGATCGCCTTTTCTCTCTCATCACCGAACCGCCGAAGCTCACGGGGGTCGACAGGGCCGCCCAGCACAGGAAAACGAGCGCGAAGGCCGGCGGCGTGGGCTCGAACGGCGGCACGGCGACGGGCCTCGTCGGCTCGCCCGAGACGATCGCCGAGCGCATCATGGCGTTTCACGAGGCGGGGGTGGAGTTGTTCCTCCTCCAGTTCCATCCCATGTTCGAGGAGATGGAGCGCTTCGCCTCGGAGGTCATGCCCCTTTTACCCCTCGGCGAGAAGGCGCCCGAGGCGGCGAAAGCCTAGCCCACGCTCACTCCAGAAATACGCGCGCTCCCGGCCCGAAGCCGTTTCTCAAGAACCAGCCCTGGTTCACCTCCAAGACCCGGCGAACCTTGTTCCGCGAGCGATAGGAGGGAATCCGCATCCCCGGCTTGTGGGGCTGTAAGTGTATGATTTCCAACACCTCTCCACTCTTGTCGATGAAGGCGAGCGAAAGCGGAATCCGCGTGTTCTTCATCCAGAAGAACCGCCGCGCATCCCCTTTGTAAACAAAGAGCATCCCGGCGTTCTCGCCCAGCCGCTCCCGGCCCATGAGGCCCTGCGCGCGGGCTTCGGGGCTGTTTGCGATCTCGACCATTAGCTGCGCCTCGCGCCCCTCCTGGGTGATCCGCACCACGCCGCGCTCGAAGCTCTGGGCGGCGGACGCGCCCATGAGCAGCGCCCAGATGAGAATTACGGCGCAGAAGATGGCGGTTCCCAAAATCGTTCGCACGGATAACCTCATATAGAACAGCTACTTAAGCGGTCAGGCGAAGGGCGTCCGCCCGGGGAATCCGGCCCCGCAAATCCCCGCATTTGCCGTCACCGGGCCGCTCCCTGATTATGGCAGAATTCCCCTGTGCTGCGCCTCGGCGGGGTCTTATCCCCCCAAAATAATTTGCAGTTATTTGCCGAAATACCCCGTGAATTTATCTGAATTTATCTAATTTTACGGAAATTCATTTTCCGGCTTCGATTTCCTGGGGGCGCCGCCACCATACCCGACCCGGCGCCCCGCCGCCACGGGCAAATGCGCGAAATTACGCGCTCCCCCCGAGCTGTGAGGGGCTGTTGAAAAAGCCTGATTCCGCGTTCGGCCGATGAAGCCGACCGGGGGCGGGTCTGGCCTCTCGCAGGGGCAACCCTCCGTGGTCGCCCGATTCGCATGCGTTCGCCCCTGCAAAGAACAGATGCGATCATCGAATCAAACAAGGCGGCGCGTAGGACAGGAAGAGACGGGGGCAGGCGCTGAAACGAAGGTGAAAGACCGTCCCCTGCCGGCTTGTTCAACGGCATGCCGGAGCGGGTTTTGCAGGAAGCCTTCAAGCCGTGGAGTTTCGTTCAGCTAACGGAACCATATCCACCGCCTGACGGCGTCTGAATGACGACCGCCTCGCCGCGTTCGCACCTGAACTGTGTGCGGCCGGACAATTGTTTCAGGGACCCGTCTTTGCCGCGCAGGGTGTTGTTTCCGACAACACCGTCCTCACCACCGGCCAGACCGGAAGGCGGTACCCTTCGCCGGCCGCAAAGGAGGGAAACTTCCATGGCATGGATGAAACGTACGACGCGGTGGATGCCGTCACCGCCTCGCCACCGGCCCTCGCCACCGGTACCTCTGCGGATTTGGAACTTCTCCAAAACCACCGGATATCTGAGCTCAAGCACTTCAGGGTCCGTGAGGCGCGTATTGGTCATATGGGTGTGAACCGCATGTGCTCCGTTGAAGCCGGGTCCGGCGCCGGCTCCACCGCAAATCGTCTCGTAATACTGATAGTGTTCGTCGCCAAAGTTGAAATTGTTCATTGTGCCTTGCGCGCCGGCGATTGCGCCGAGCGCGGAGAAGAGGCAGTCGGCGACAGACTGCGAAACCTCCACATTGCCCGCGACCACGGCTGCAGGATACTTCGGGGTCAGCATGCAGTTTTCGGGCAGGATGATCTCGAGCGGCCGCATACAGCCCGCGTTCATGGGAATGTCATTGTCGACCATGCAGCGGAAGACGTAGAGGACGGCCGCGCGCGTGACCGGTTCCGGCGCATTGAAATTGTCCATCTGCTGCCCGGAAGTTCCCGTGAAGTCCAGGGTGGCCGAGCGCGTTTCCTTGTCGATCGTCAGCTTGACCGCAATTTTGCAGCCTTGGTCGAACCAGGTTTCGGCGGAACCGTCGTTCAGGGTTTCGATAACCCGCCGCACGCATTCTTCGGCATAATCGCGCACGTGGCCCATATAGGCCACGACGACATCGAGGCCGAACGAGCCCACCATGGCCTGGAGTTCGGCAGCGCCTTTTTCATTGGCCGCGATCTGCGCCTTGAGGTCGGCCACGTTTTGATCGACGTTCCTGCAGGGGTATCGTCCACCACCGAGCACACCGCGTATCGTATCGTCCAGGAAGGTTCCATCCCTGACCATTTGCAGGTTGTCGAGAACGACGCCCTCTTCTTCGATCGTCGTCGCCTGCGGCGTCATGGAGCCCGGCGCGATACCGCCGACATCAACATGGTGGCCGCGGGAGGCGACAAAAAAGATCGGTTCATCGGCCGCTTCGTCGAAGACGGGCGTCACGACCGTGATATCGGGGAGGTGCGTGCCGCCGTTATAGGGTGCGTTGGTCACGAAGACATCGCCCCGATTCATGGTCGGATGCGCCTGCATCACGCTTTCGACCGACCGGTTCATCGAGCCGAGGTGAACCGGCGTGTGAGGGGCATTTGCAATCAAGGCGCCACCGCCGTCAAAAACAGCGCAGGAAAAATCGAGCCGCTCCTTGATGTTGGTCGACTGGGCCGTCTTCTGCAGGCGGACGCCCATTTGTTCCGCGATGGACATGAAGAGGTTGTTGAAGACCTCGAGCATGACCGGATCGACTCGCGTCGACAGGCGCTGTTCGGCAACGAACCGCTCACTCCTGGCCAGAACGATGTGGCCGTATGGATTGAGCGTCGCGGTCCAACCGGGCTCTACTACGATGGTCCCGATGTCCTCGATGATGACGGCGGGACCGGTGATCTTCTGACCGGACTCCAGGGTGGGTCGGCGATAGAGCCCGGCGTCCAGCCATTCGCCGCCGCTATAGAACTTGCCCGATTTGATTGGCTCGGGCGCGGTCGCTGAAAGTTGGCCGGGTGTTTCCATATCACCGGCCCCGCCGCCGACCGCTTCCAACTCGAGAAACTCGAGGACCAGCGGCGTTTCCGGCATGATGAAACCGAACTGTTCCCTGTGGAAGCGCTCGAAGGATTCGCGCATCTCGCTCTCGTGATTCAACGGCACTTCCAGCGCCGTATCGGTTCCGGCGTATTTGAGATGCGCCCAGGTAGTGACGCGGATCTCGTTCGACGGGATACCCTGATCGAGGAGTTCTTTCCTCGCATCGCGCTCGAGCTCGTCGACACTCCCGGCGAGCTCGCTCATCAGGCCGGGGCCGAGTTGCTTCTCGATGCTCTTTTGGCGAACGGCCTTGATATCCGCGAGGCCCATTCCATAGGCCGAGAGAATGCCGGCGAAGTTGTGAATGACGACCGTCTTCATGCCAAGCGCATCGGCGACGGCGCAGGCGTGCTGTCCCCCGGCTCCGCCGAAACAGATGAGCGCATAGCCGGTAATGTCATATCCACGTTGAACGGAGATTTTCTTGACCGCATTCGCCATGTTCTCGACGGCGATCTTGAGGAATCCTTCCGCGACTTCTTCCGGGGAGGCGGCGCCGGATTTTTCGGCGAGTTCCCTGAACTTCTCGACGACGATGCCGCGGTCCAGGGGCTGGTCCTGATCGGGCCCAAAGATGGCCGGGAAAAGATCGGGCTGCAATTTGCCGAGCATGACGTTGGCATCGGTAACGGCGAGCGGTCCGCCGCGCCGATAGCTGGCGGGGCCGGGATTGGCCCCGGCGGATTCCGGTCCGACTTTGAAACGCGCGCCGTCGTAGGTGAGAAGCGATCCTCCTCCAGCCGCGACGGTATGAATTTTCATCATCGGCGCGCGCATGCGGACGCCGGCGACCTCGGTTTCGAACTCTCTTTCGAATTCGCCGACGAAATGCGCGACATCCGTCGACGTGCCGCCCATATCGAAGGCGATGATCCTCTCGAAGCCGGCGAGTTCCGCTGCCTTGACGGCCCCGACGATCCCGCCGGCCGGCCCGGACAGGATAGCGTCGCGGCCCTGGAAGAGGCGCGCGGAAGTCAGCCCCCCCGAAGACATCATGAACATGAGCTGAAGGTCGGTATTCCCGGTGTCCAGCTCGCTCGCCACCTGCTCCACATAGCGGCGCAGAATGGGAGAGAGATAGGCATCGACCACGGTCGTCTCACCTCGGCCGACGAACTTGATCAGGCGGGAGACTTCGTGGCTTGGAGAAATCTGGGTGAAGCCGATCTCGGCGGCGATTTTTGCGGCTTTCCGCTCATGCTCCGTAAATTTGTATCCGTGCATGAAGACGATCGCGACGGAACGTATGCCTGCGTCGTAGGCGTCCCGTAAAGCCGCGAATGCCTGATCCGGGTCGAACGGGACTTCTTCCGCCCCGTCGTTGCGCATCCGCCCCCCGACTTCGGATACGCGCTCGTAGAGCAGCTCGGGTTTCCTGATTTCGCGATCGAAGAGGCGGGGCCGCGCCTGGTGCCCGATTTCCAGGACGTCCGCAAAACCTTCGTTGGTGAGAAGAAGAACGCGGTCGCCCTTGCGCTCCAACAGAGCGTTCGTTGCGACCGTGGTTCCCATTTTCACGGTGGCGATATGTTCGGAAGGAATTCGTTCGCTCTTGGGGATCCCCATGAGGTCGCGAATGCCCTGAATGGCGGCGTCCGGATAGGCCTCCGGGTTCTCGGAAAGCAATTTGTACGGTTTGAGTTCCCCCTCCGGAGTCCGGGCGACGATATCCGTGAACGTGCCGCCCCGATCTATCCAGAAATCCCATTGGGGGCGGCGCAACAACGACGGCATGCAGGATTCTCCAGCGTTCAGGCCTGTTGTTCCGGATCAGCCGGGCAACCAAAGCGCCAGTTGAGGAAACGCGATCAGGAGAGCCGCCATCAGAAGCATGGCGAACACGTATGGAATGACGCCCATCATCACCTGGGTAAGCCTGCCTGACCCTCGGACCGCCTGCACCACGTAGAGGTTCAGACCCACAGGCGGCGTGATGAGCGCCATTTCGACAAGCAGAATCATGAGGATTCCAAACCACACCTTGTCGTAGCCGACGCCGACGACAATCGGAACGACAATCGGTATGGTGGCGACCATCAGCGAGAGGGTTTCCATGAAGAATCCGAGCAGGATGTAGAGTGCGACGATGCTCAAAAGGGTGCCGAAGGGCGACAGTCCGAGATTGTCCAGGAATTGAATGAGTTTCGCGCCGACGCCGGCCGCCACGAGAGCGAAATTCAGGAAGTAGGCTCCCAGGATCACGAACATGATCATGGATGTGACGCGGACCGTGCCGACAAGCGCTTCGCAGGTTCCCCGCCAGGTCAACGTCCGCCGGGCGCCGGCAATCGCGAAGGCCATGGCGACCCCAAGGGCGGCGGCCTCGGTCGGGGTGGCCAGACCGAGATAGATCGTGCCGACCACCGACAGGAACAGGATGGCGATCGGAACGAGTTCGGCGAGCGCGCGGAGTCGGTCGACCCAGGATGCGGTTCGTTGCGGCCCGCCGAGATTCGGGTAAAGCGAGCACAATATGGCCGTGATGACCATGAACATCGCCGCCATCAGAAGCCCTGGCACCAGCCCGGCAAGAAACAGGCGGGGGACGGACGTTTCCGTCAGGAAACCATAAACGATCAGATTGATCGAAGGCGGAATCATGATGCCCAGGGTTCCGCCGGCCGCGATGGAGCCGGCGAACAGGCGGGGGTCGTAATTCAGCTTTTCGGCTTGCGGCATGGCGACCGTCGCAACCGTCGCCGCGGTGGCGACCGATGAGCCGGACGTCGCCGCAAACAAGGTCGCGGTTCCGATATTGGCATGAATCAAACCGCCCGGCGCCCAGGCCGCCCAGGCGTCCAGGGCGGCGTAGGTTCTCTGCGCGATGCCCGAGCGGACCAATATTTCACCCAGGAGGATGAAAAACGGAATGGCGGTCAGCAATGCGCTGTCGGAGGATGACCAGACGATTTGGCCCAGACCGCGGGTGAGCGGGAAAGGGGAATAGAAAAAGTCAACGCCGAAGGCCAGGATAAAAAGAACCGAGGCGACCGGGATCGAGGCGGCAAGCAAAACAAAAAGGGCGGAAGCGACGGCGCCGATCATGCTTCGGCTTCCTCTTCCGTGCCGGCGAGATTCCGCAGTTCGTCCGAGCGACGGGCGACAAAAAGCCCTGCGGCGATAATCGCCACCAGACAGGATGTGATCGAGAACCATATCCAGCCGGACCACCAGACGACCTGCGGTATCCAGAGCGGCGTTTCCAGCGGGGTATTCGCCCGGCTTGCGCTGTGGATCGACTTCGAAAGCACCGTCCATCCATAGACGGTCACGGTGGTCGAGATGGCGGCGAAGGTGGAAAGGGCGGCGACGTCTATGACGTCGCGCCAAAAAGATCGCAGCCTCGAGACGACCATCTCAATGCGGATATGGGCCCGTTCGGTGAGCGCGACAGACAGCCCCCAGGCTGTCACGCCCGCCATGATATATCCTGAAATCTCGTCTGCGCCGCCGAGGTTCGGCAGGCTCAGGCCCCTCAGTGAAATTTCAGAGAGGACGAATGCGGCGGTGAAGAGCAGCACCACACCGCAGGTGAGCGCGACGTAACGATTGATCCTCCGCAGCAAGTCTATTGCTCTCAGCATGACCCTGTGCGCTCCCCCTCGCCTTTACTTGCCGGCTTTCACGCCGACGACCCTCCCCACGGATTCGTTCCAGGTCTTGACGTAGGCCGCACTTGTCCGCCTTGCCCAGTCCGGAAGCACGGTCTTCAGAAGCGTATTTCGCGCCGTGTTCATGTCGGCTTGCGTGGCCGCGACGAGCTTCATCGACGCAGGCTTGCCGGACGTGCATTTGCCCGAACCCGTCAGACAATTGATATCGTTCTGAAGCGAACTGCCGGAAGCGTCCCAGGCGGGGTCTTCGAATTCGCTCTTGATCTTCGCCAGGATCGCTTTCTTCGTCGCGTCGGACAGCGCATTCCATTTGTTCATGTTCATGGCGGTGACGACCGGGTCCCATCCGCCCAGGGGCAAGGGCAGCAGGTGGGTGGACACTTCGTGCCATCCGGCCGAATAGCCGGAACCGGAGCCCGTAACGGCGCAATCAATCACGCCCCGCTCGAGGGCGCCGGGTACTTCGGAGAAACGGACGTTCACGCCTTCCGCGCCGAGCGCTTCGAGAAGCTTGGTGGTCATGCGGCCGGAGCCGCGAACCTTCTTGCCTTTCAGATCGGCGAGGCCGGAAATTTTCGGCTTGCAGAAGACGATCTGCGGCGGATAAGGCGCGATGGCGAGAAGTTTGGAGCCGAAGCGCTTGGCCATGATGTCTTCCACCATGGGGCGGGCGGCCTCCACCATTTTTCGCGCTTTGGCGGCGTCGGTCGCGATGAGCGGCACATCCAGACCTTCGAGTTCAGGCGCATCGCCGACGGTGTAGTCGGCAACCGTCATGCCGACGTCGAAAAGCCCGTCGTTGAGCAAACGAAATACGTCGCCGCCTTTCACGCCCATCTGGTTGAAGGTAGTCATTTCGACCTTCAGGCCGGGCACGGCGGCCGGCAGCGTCTTCGTCCAAAACGGCGCTTCGTAGTTTTTGTAAAGCGGCAGTGATGACCATGAACCCACGACGGAGAGCTTTTCTGCGGCCGATGCCGGAACGGCAACCGCCATCGCGCAGAGTATTGCGATAGTTCTCAACAGAGTTTTCGGTGTCATGAGAGGTTTCCTCCATTTCCTTCAACATTCGAAGTCGATTGAGTTAAAAGATGCGTGAGCGACACATCGACTACAGGCGGCGTTTCCGAAAGAACATCGGCCGACAGAACATCGGTAACAAGCATGCAGCCGGGGGCGTGTGTAATACAGATATCCGGTTTCGCGCGCTCGATGGAGGCCTGGGGCGTTACCCCGCAGGCCCAGAACGCCAACACCTCGTCATCGGGAACCTCGACGGCATCGCCGTAGTCCGGGGACCGGATGTCCGAGATGCCGATTTCTTCGGGGTCCCCCCAATGAATCGGCGTTCCATGCGCATGAGGATACCGGAAGGAAAGATCGAAAATTTCCGGTATCTGATGTTCGGGAAAAGATCGCATCGTTACGACCATCGGGCCGCTGAAGATGCCCCCCGGTATCGTCTCGATGTTCGTCTTGAACATGGGGACATTGCATCCCAGCTCGACATGGCGAACACGATAACCATTGCGGATCAAGGCCGCCTCGAACGTGAAAGAGCATCCCAGGACGAAAGCGACCATATCACTGCTCCACAGGTCGCTTATGTCGGTCGACTGGCCGGAGAGAACGCCGTCGCGGTAAACCCGGTAACTGGGAACATCCCGGCGAATGTCGATGTCGTCTCCCAGGGCTGGAATGGTCGGATCGCCGGGCTTCGACAGACCGATCAACGGACATGGTTTCGGGTTGTTCAGGCAATAGTGAAGGAAATCCGACGCGTAGCGCTCAGGCAATATGACGACATTGCCCTGCAGGTAATCCGGAGCCCGTCCTGAAGTCTGACCCGCAAACTCGCCTGAACGAGCCAAACTTCTGATTTGCGAGCCCAACTCTGTTTTCACCGCCGACTCCATTGGTGGGAAATTTGTACATTTAGGAAACACCCTAAGTGCAGAAAAATCAAATAAAATTAATTTATCACTTGCGATAGAAATTTTTATGAATCATGCGGGAAGATGGAGGTGGCCCCCGGAAAA
>JAPOYD010000086.1 GCA_026706735.1 Nitrospinota bacterium
GCGAGCGATGATGCAAAAACTATTACAGGGCAAGCCATCCTGGTCGATTCAGGAGCTGTAATGCACTAATTGAGTTAACCTGAAATAAGTGCGTTATCGTTAGTGATATTTGTTTGACTTGTCTTGCTAGCCTTGATAATTTGACGTGGTGTGTTTAAGTGGCGTGGGTAACACTTACTTTTAATTAAAAAATAAAACATTCTAGGAAGTTTCTGGAAGGTGTACCCATGGGCAAAAAGTACACCATCATGGTGATCCCGAGCAACTCTAGCGGCACCCGGCGCTTTAGTATCACGAGGGGAATGCTAGGCCTGTTGCTTTTCGGTTTTTGCTCTATCGTCGGAACGACACTTTACCTGACACAAGAGAGAATTTCATTAGCGAAGCATTTGGCCAAACTCTCCCCCCTGAAACAACAAAACCAAACACAAAAGGAACTTATCGAAAAATTCACCGCCAAACTCCAATCCCTGGATAACAACCTAATACAGCTTAAACAACTTGAAGACCAACTTCGAATCATGGCTTCTTTGAAGTCGGGCAAACGAAAAGACAACCTCGGTGTTGGAGGTGTTTCAAAACAAACGTTGCCTGACGACTTGGAAAAACTCACTCCCTCTGAACAAAGGTTCATTCGGAGACTAAATCGTCAATTCCAGGACATTGAAAGGCGTGCCACTGAGCAGGAAAGCGCGTTCAAAGAACTATTGAGCGCTTTCCGCGACAAAAGTGTATTGCTTGCTCACACACCCTCAATATGGCCAGTTAAAGGTTGGCTCTCATCCAGCTTTGGTTACAGGCGGTCCCCGTTTACGAATCGGCGAGAATTTCATGCAGGAATTGATGTCGTCGCAAGGGTAGGAACCCCTATACTTGCCCCGGCGGATGGCGTCGTCATTAGCACCAAGAGAGCAGGAGGATTTGGGAAAACTGTTCGAATCCAGCACATGCAGGGCATTGTTACGACATATGCTCATAATAGTGTGAATATGGTGAAAGTCGGTCAGCGTGTAAAAAGAGGCGACATTATCGCCAAAGTCGGTTCCACAGGCAGATCCACCGGACCACATCTTCACTATGAAGTTCGAATCAATGGAGTCGCAGTCAACCCCAGGCTATATATCGTAGAGTAAAAACTACCACTGCCCGCCTGACATATTTGCTTTTTCTCCCTAAAACACCATGATAGTCTATATTTACGCAGTAGGTTATTCGTACGCATGAACCGCATGGAGAGTTCGATGATAAGCTCGGTTTTTGAATCAAGCAAATCGATGTTCAAATCAGTGTTCGGCACGGCGAATGACCGAATGCTTAAACAGATGGCCCCCATAATCACGGAGATTAATTCTCATGAATCTCGCGTGAAAGGGATGACCGATTTAGAGATGCGTAAGGAAACAGAACGCTTCAAAGAGCGGCTCTCCGCTGATGAAACATTGGATAATATTTTACCGGAAGTGTTCGCTTTGGTGCGAGAAGCTGGCTGGCGTCGACTCCAAATGCGTCACTTTGATGTTCAACTCATCGGCGGCATCATTCTTCACGATGGAAAAATCGCCGAGATGAAAACCGGGGAAGGCAAAACCCTCGTCGCTACTCTTGCAGCCTATTTGAATGCTTTAGAAGGTAATGGTGTGCACATCGTTACCGTGAACGATTATCTCGCGAGCCGTGATTCCGAATGGATGGGTCGACTCTTTAGAGCGCTTGGCCTCTCTGTCGGGTGCATCCAGCATGGCATGGATGACGATGCGCGTCGCCGTGCATATGCCTGTGACATTACATATGGCACCAACAACGAATTCGGGTTCGACTATTTGAGAGACAACATGAAATTCGAACCTGGCAGTCGCGTCATGCGCGAATTAAATTTCGCGATTGTGGATGAAGTTGATAGCATATTGATTGATGAAGCCAGGACTCCTCTCATCATCAGTGGGCCGGCGGATGAAGCCACACGAATGTATGGAATTATAAACCGTGTAATACGTCCTCTGCTCAAAGAACAACAAAGTGTTGTCGAGTCAGATGTCGAGGAAGAAGGCGATGGTTATGTCGAAGGCGGCAAAGATATTATCAGCAAGAAAAAATACGAATATCTAATTGTCGATGAAAAAAGCCGAACGGTGAATCTAAAAGAAGCGGGTGGGCATGAGGCCGAAAAACTTCTCCGCCGCTCCGGCATCATGGCAAATGACCAAAGTTTGTATGACATGAACAGCATCACGGTGCTTCATCATGTGGAACAGGCCCTAAAAGCGCACGTCTTGTTTACAAAAGACATCGATTATGTCGTGAAGGACAACGAGGTTGTTATTGTCGATGAATTCACAGGGCGTATGATGCCTGGCAGGCGTTTCAGTGACGGTCTGCACCAAGCGCTAGAGGCGAAAGAAGGCGTCAAGATTCAGGAAGAAAATGTGACTTTGGCAACCATCACGTTCCAGAATTATTTCAGACTCTACAACAAATTAGCCGGCATGACCGGCACAGCGGATACCGAAGCAGCAGAATTCAATTCTACCTACAAAATAGATGTAGCTGTAGTGCCGACGAATCGTGAACTGATTCGAACCGAATATCCCGACGTGGTGTATCGCTCTGAGCGAGAAAAGTTAGATGCCGTTGTGGATGAGATACTTGAATGCCACAAGAACGGGCAACCGGTACTGGTAGGTACAATAAACATAGAAAAAAGCGAAAGACTCGCCTCGACCCTCAAAAGAAGACGTATTCCACATCACGTTCTCAACGCAAAAAACCACAGCAAAGAAGCAGAAATCATCGCACAGGCAGGACGCAAGGGAGCTGTCACCATTTCCACGAATATGGCTGGTCGCGGAACGGATATCCTCCTTGGCGGCAATCCAGAGTTTCTCGCTTCTTCCAAAACGAATACGAATGAAGGCCCTGAGTATGAAGAGGCTTTGAAAGATTTTCGGGCTTCTTGCCAAGCTGAGCATGACGAAGTGGTCAAGCAAGGGGGCCTTCATGTGTTGGGTACCGAACGCCATGAAAGCCGTCGCATTGACAACCAGCTCCGTGGCCGTTCGGGCAGGCAGGGAGACCCGGGTAGTTCGCGATTCTTCCTTTCCCTAGAAGATGATTTGCTGCGCATTTTTGGCTCCGACAGAATCAAGGGTTTGATGGAAAAACTAGGGATGGAAGAGGGAGTGCCCATCGAAGCCAATATGGTGACACGCGCCATTGAAAATGCCCAGAAACGCGTTGAAGCACATCATTTCGAGATGAGAAAACATCTTCTAGAATACGATGACGTGATGAATAAGCAACGCGAGGTTATCTATTCGATGAGGCAGGAAATTTTGGAAGCTACAAATGGACTCGACCAAATCAAAGAGATGGCATCCACAATACTCGATTCCGTCATAGACTTGCATTTCCCTGAGGCGGAACACTTTGACGATTGGGATATAGAGGCATTCGCGGGCGCTGTTGAAAGCCAATATGGCATCCCCGCAACCATTGAGGGGCGAAAAATAATTTTTTCGGCTTCTGAACCAATGGTGATAGATATAGAAGAAGAACCGAGAGACGAGCTTGCTCACAAGGTTCATCATCTCATACAGAGTGTTATAGATGAAAAATATCGTGGCTTCGATCCTGAAAGCATTTTGGAACTCAGCAAACTCATTTATATCCAAATCCTGGATACGCAGTGGAAGGATCACCTGACAAACATAGAACAACTGAAAGAGGGAATCGGGCTTAGGGGCTATGCGCAGGTGAACCCACTGAATGAATATAAAAAAGAAGCATTTGATATGTTCGGAATGATGACGCAAAGGATTGAAGCAGAAACAGTTCTCTATATGTACCGCCTTGATATCTCGGACCAGGATATCGCACTGGAAGAATCGCGCCATGAACAAGAAATGGTATTTTCCCATGCGGACGCGTCGGGATTTGGAGATGCTCCCGCCGGAGATGCGATACAGACATCCACCCCCGTAAGGCGAACCACTCCCAAGGTTGGCCGCAATGAACCATGTCCCTGTGGCAGCGGCAAAAAATACAAGTTTTGCTGCGGAAGATCGTAGCGCCGCATATCTTTGAGATGACATCCTGTAAGGATATTCCCATGCTTGTGTGTGAGGTATCTTGCCGCCCAATTCGAAATAATACCTTTCTCCTTATCTAGAAGGTATGGAAATGCAATTCGGAATCATGCTTAGAGGTCAATTCACCCTGGAAGACGATATGCAGTCTCGTTTCCATGAATTGATGGAACAAGCAAGAAGAGCCCAAGACTTAGGGTTCGTATCGGTTACCAAAGGAAATCACTATAGCGCTTACCCACTTCAGGATTTCCAGCAACTGCCTTTTCTCGCTCGTATCAGCGCTGAAGCCCCGAAACTGCGTCTTAACGCCGGCATCGTCCTGTTGTCGCTTCACAAACCAATGGATATGGCTGAGCAACTGGCTACGATTGACGTAATTTCCGGGGGGAAACTTATATTCGGCGCCGGACTCGGCTACCGAGAGGTGGAATTCAGGGGATTCGGCACAACGCAGAAAGAAAGAGTTAAGCGACTCGAGGAGAACTTAGAAGCTATCAAACGACTTTGGTCGGAAGAAAAAGTATCCATGAAAGGCTCCCACTTTGAGTTGCTCAACGCATCGTGTCCCCTAAAACCCATTCAGAAACCACACCCTCCAATTTGGATCGGAGCAAACAGCGACCCCGGGATACGCCGCGCAGCCAGGCTGGGAGATTGTTATTACGTGAACCCTCACAATCGCCTTGACACGACAAAGCGCCAGATCGAGTTGTATCGCCGGACACTCGATGAACTCGGCAAACCCTTTCCTGAGGAATTCCCGATGCGCCGAGAGGTGTTTGTCGCCAAAGATCGTTCTGAAGCCATTCGGCTCAGTAAACCATACCTCGAGATAAAATATCGCGAATACCACCGTTGGGGCCAAGACAAAGCCATGCCAATGGGAGATGACGATCTGGGGCAACAGTTCGATGATTTATTGGAAGACAGGTTCATCCTCGGATCGCCGGACGAAGTGGCAGAAAGCATATTGGCACTGGCGGATCTCAGCATAAATCACTTCATCATGAGCATTCAATGGCCGGGGATGCCTCAATCTCTCGTCTTGGAAACGATGCAGATGATAGCCGAGGAGGTGTTTCCAAAAGTTCTGCAAGGAGTGAGATGACGTGTTATCAACGCCTAATGAAGCAATGTGTCAGTTTTCCCGTGATCTGGAATTTGCTGACATCCCTCCCGCAGTGGTTCACCAAACAAAATTATTGATACTTGATTTTTGGGGGATTGCTCTGGCAGCTTGTTCCATGGAAATTGACAAGCCCTTGCGGGTTATGGTGAACGCAATTACCGGGAGAATTCCGAGCCGCCAAAAGGTCTCTTATGAATTAGGGACTTGCAGCGCAATCGCAGAAAAAAATCGAATGCCCGCGCCTAATGCCGCTTTTTTGAACGGTGCGCTGGGTCATTCTCTCGATTTTGACGACACACATGCGAAGTCGATCATTCACACTGCGGCGCCTGTCGTGCCGGTGGCTTTCGCAGGAGCGGAAACGTTCCAGAAAGCAGGACAAGATATGATACGAGCCTGCGTGGCCGGGTTCGAGTCGGAAATCAGAATCGGATTAGCCGCTCCCGGAAAATTCCACGCCCGAGGTTTCCACATGACCGCCATAGCCGGCACTTTCGGCGCCGCTATAGCCTATGCGCTTCAAAGTGGCTTGAGCATCGAACGAATGAGCTGGGCTCTTGGCATTTGCGGAAGCATGGCTGCCGGACTCTTTGAATATCTGGAAAACGGGAGCCCCGTAAAAGCGCTCCATCCCGGTTGGGCGGCGCATGGCGGTATTTGTTCCACGATACTCGCGAATAATGATTTCGCCGGTCCACTAACAGTTTTTGAGGGCAGATTCGGCTTGCTCAAGAGCCATCTTGGCGATGATGAATTTGAGGAGGAAGCACTCACACGAGGCCTGGGTGTTACTTGGGAAACTTTGTCCATTGGCTTCAAGCCCTATCCTTGCGGCCACGTGATTCATGCGTTTTTGGATGCAGGATTGCGCCTTAAAAAGCGCGAGAAAATACATCACACCAATATCAAAAAAGTCATTTGTCACGCTGCCAAGGGAGCAATCGACCTGGTGCTCGACCCGATCGAGGTAAAGCGAAAACCCAGGGGTGAATATGATGCAAAATTCTCTTTGCCGTACTGTTTGGCAAGTATTTTCGTGAAGGGCAAGTGTGGAGTAGATGATTTCGAAAAAAGCGCAATAGCAGACCCCACGGTCCTAACCCTGGCGGATAAAGTCTCTTACATCCAGGATGACACGCAGGATTTTCCGAGGTACTTCCCTGGAGCCGTTGAAGTTCAGCTTGATGATGGAAGCACTTTTATCGAGGAGGAAAAACATCAGAGAGGGTGCGCTGAAAATCCATTCTCGGATGAAGATGTCTTCAAGAAATTCAAGGATAATGCCCGGCGCAGTCTTTCGCATGGAGAGGTAGAAGATTTGATGGCGATGCTGATGGCTCTTGAGAGTCTGGAAAACGTGAACACTATAGGGGAAATCCTAAGAAGTGCAGCTAGTCATCGAGTGGATCCTCAATCACCGTCACAAAATCCGGCATAATACGGAATCTGATCTCTTCTCCTACATCCACCCTCAAATTAGGATGCACGCGCATTTTCAACCGATGCCCCTTGCCAATTTCATCGATGATCTCGACTTCCAGCAGAGTCGATTGTCCCGCATAGCGAATGGTGCAAATCTTTGCTACAAAGGGGCCGTCCGGGTCGATTTCAAAACTCTCAGGCCTCACGGAGATAAAAGCATCTGTGCCGAATTCAAGATCACGCATAGAAAGGCATGGCACTGGCCCAATGCTCGTCATCACCTCATCATAACCGGTCGATAAAACGATGCCTTGTAAAATATTTGTCTGTCCGACAAAACGAGCAGTGAATTCCGTGGCGGGGAACTGGTAAATTTCACGAGGCGACCCGGCTTGTTCAACTTTTCCATTTCGCATGATCAAAATATGGTCGGCCATATACATCGCTTCTTGCGGGTCGTGCGTAACCATCAACGTGGTAACGCCCATTTGCTTGATCAATCTCAGTGTATCCTCGCGTACTTGAACCCGCAGGCTGATGTCAAGCCCGGTGAATGGTTCATCCAAAAGCAGAAGCCGGGGTAGAGGAGCCAATGCCCGAAGCAGGGCAACGCGCTGTTGTTGGCCGCCAGACAAAGTGTGGGGATAGGCGTTTGTCAATTCTACGATATCCATTTGTATCATGGCTCTTTGTATTTCAGCCAGCTTTTCGCCCGATGGGTTATTGAGACCGAATGTGATGTTGTGCAAAACATCCAAATGAGGGAAAAGGGCATAATCCTGAAACATAAACCCCACATTTCTCTCTTCCGGTGGTGTTTCGGTTCCGCTTGCAGGTTCCGATATAACCATCTCGTCGAGACGAATCCTCCCTGACTGCAGCGAAGTCAGACCTGCCACCAAACGCAATAATGTCGTCTTGCCGCATCCAGAAGGCCCGAGCAGACATGCAACTTCGCCCTCTTCGACCGTTAAGGACAAATTCTTGATGACTTCTTTGCTTCCATATGAATGCGATATATTTTCAATATCGAGCTTGGCCATTTAGAGCGCGTTCCTCACTCTGCTGCTCCGGGGCGCGCCCCTCGGATGGTACGGCTCAAATAAACGACAGGCAATAACCCTGCCGCCACAATACTCAAAGAGCCAAGCGCGCTTTCTTCCAAAAGTTCATCCGTTGCCAATTGATGAACCTGTGTGGCCAGCGTTTCAAAATTAAACGGACGCAATATGATCGTCATTGGTAATTCTTTCATCGTATCAACAAAAACCAATATCGCCGCCGCCAGAATACCGCCACGGATCATGGGCAAATGTATGCGCATGAGGGTTCTGGCAGGCCCCAGACCTAATGTTCGAGCGGCGCCATCCATGTTGGGTGTAATTCTCATTAGGCTGGCTTCCATGGTGCCATAGGAAAGCGCCAGGAAACGAGCCAGATATCCGTAGCTGACAGCCGCGATTGTTCCGCTGAAGAGTAAACCTGTGGAGATGCCAAAAACGTTTTTGAGAAACTCTTGTATGAAGACATCCACCTTGCCAATGGGAATCAGGACACCGACGGCCAGAACCGCACCGGGAACAGCATATCCGATACTGGCAAACCTGGCGGTCGATTTGAGCAGCGTGTTTTCCTTCAGGCGTACGCCATACGCCAGAAATATACCTGCTAACACAGATAGGGTTGCGCTTAGGGAGGACAAAACCAGGCTATTTGAAAGAATGGAATAAAAATCACGTGATATGCTTTCTTCATAATAGTTCCAGGCGTAATAACCCAAAATGCAGGACGGCAGAATGAAGCCGAACCCAATGGGCAGGAGACACGAGATCATCGCGCCCAGCATCTTTGCGCTCCTTAATTCGTAACTTGGAAGTGCCTGATATTTTGTAGAAGTATTGAAATATCTTTGGCTGCTGCGCGATTTTCTCTCCGCCCACAAAAGAAGCAAGACAAAACAAAGGGCGACAACTGCAAGTTGAGCAGCACCTGATATATTGTTCATATTGAGCCACACGTCAAAGATTCCAGCTGTAAGCGTCTCAACAGCAAAGAAATCAACCGTTCCAAAATCATTCAACGCTTCCATCAGAACCAGACTAACGCCGATGATGAGGGATGGGCGTGCTGCAGGCAGGGCGATGGAAAAAAAACTCTGCCAAGTGGTTTTGCCCAAAGTTCTACTCACCTCCAATATGCAAACTGATTGCTGTACAAAAGCGACACGCGCGAGCAAGTAGACATACGGATAAAGCGTGAACGTCATCACGAAAATGGCACCACCCAGAGATCGTATCTCGGGAAACCAGTAATCTCGACTCGATTCCCAACCGAAGATATCGCGCAATAACGCCTGCACTGGGCCTGCAAATTCGAACACGTCGGTATACACATAGGCCACGACATAGGCAGGCATCGCCAGGGGCAAGAGCAGCGCCCATTCAAAAATTCTTCGTCCCGGGAATCGGCATAGAGTCACAAGCCATGCAGTGCACGTCCCGATGAGCAATGTGCCCGTGCCAACTCCCAGCATCAGGCCGATAGTCGTTAGTACATAGCGCGACAATACGGTGGTAATCAGGTGATGCCAGATATCACCACTTGGCCGTAGGGCAAAAAAACTTACTGACAGGAGAGGAACTACTATGAAAATTGCGAGCAGAAGGGTTCCGCCCGTCCAGAAATCTAGTTGAAACCTTATCGCAAAACGCCTAGGGAAGGCTTCTATGTTGAATCCAGTACCTGCGCTCATGCCATACCAACTACAAAAGTTACTATCTATTTCAAAACACTAAGACCCCAAAAGCCAATATCCAGTAGAAGAATATTAAGGCTTTTGGGGTCTTGATACCAGCTTCTAATTGCTTGGGCTGAAGTTATTGTAATCTACTTGGTCTACCAACTTGGAGGCGGTAGCCCGCTTATTCGCCACCTCAGCCAGATTAATAGTATCGGCCTTGAATTTTCCCCATGAATCGACTAGCGGATGGGTCTTCACACCCTTTTTCAACGGATATTCATAATTCTGGTCGGCGTAAAGTTTTTGTGCGTATTCACCACTCAAAAACTCGATGAGGCGAACCGCGTTTTTCCGGTTTTTTGCATGCTTGGTAACGGCGGCGCCGCTAATGTTGACGTGCGTGCCCCTATCCTTCTGGTTGGGAAATACGATGTATACTGATTTCGCCCATTCTCTTTGAACTTTCTTTTTCTTGTTGGTTGCCATTTTCGCCATGTAGTACGTATTGGCCAAAGCGAGGTCGCATTCTCCCGCG
>JAPOYD010000121.1 GCA_026706735.1 Nitrospinota bacterium
CGCGAATGAGGTTTTTCCTTTGCTCAAACGCGGCGAAAAGGCAGCCGCTCCGCCGCCGGGTCTGAAATTGGATGAGAAGTAACCCGAAACCGTCAGTTACCGGGCAGCCTACACCCAAAACCAAATTCGTGAGGAGTATCTAATAATGGCCCGTAGAATCGTAGATTTAAGCGTTCCCCTTCAAAACGCGCCCATGGAGAACAATCCGGCCGCCATCCAGTACGTGAACCACACCGAGCTTGCCCGCATGCGAGCCAAATCATACAAGTTTCCGGACACCAGTTATTTTCCCGATCACATGCACTGCGCGACTGAAAACATCACGGCCATCAGCACGCACAGCGGCACGCACCTCGATTCTCCGTACCACTATGGTCCTGAATGTGAAGGGAACCCCTCGAAAACTATCGATCTCGTTCCCCTCGAATGGTGTGTGAGCGATGGGGTAGTCCTGGATTTTCATGACGCCGAGCGCGGTCACAACATCACGTTGGAGGAAACGCAGCAGAAAGTGGCGGCCCTCGAACAAAAAGGCTATTCGCTAAAACCGATGGATATCGTCCTCATCCGCACCGACCACACCACGAAGTATCTGTACACCCCCGATTTCGAACAAACCCATCCCGGCATGAGCGTCGACGCTACGGAATGGCTCGTCGATCAGGGGATCAAGGTGATGGGGATAGACGCGTGGGGTTTTGACATTCCCGTCTCCAAGATGACGGAAATCAGGCGCCAGGGGAACACGAAAGATTTCTTCGGCAGCCATTTCCTGGGCAGGAAGAAAGAATACATCCATGCGGAAAAACTAATGAATCTCGATAAAATCCCCGAATTCGGCTTCACCGTATCGATGCTCCCCGTCAAGATAGAGCGCGCAAGCGGCGCCTGGTGTCGCGCGGTGGCCATCATTGATGATTAGACCGAATTTCTCCGGGGAGGCCGAGACCTGCGCAGTGGAGTGACTTCTTGGGAAAATATGATAATATCTCTCGCATAAGATATCAGTGCGGCAAGAAACCTAAGGAGCGGAGCGATGGCCTTACATGAAAGCGCAGTGAAACAAGAAGTTTTATCGGGTGGCCTCCTCCGGCGTATGGCGGCCGTCAAACCGGCCATCCTGGCGATCGTTCTCGGCGTATTCATCCTCTATGGCGTGGGCTTCGCCCAACCACAGCTATTGCATGACGCCGCACACGACACCCGCCACGCCTTCGCCTTCCCCTGCCATTAAAAGGCCTGGCAACATATTGCCAGACAAGAGACGGCGCCCCTTCCCGAGGCGCCGTTTTTTCTTTGAGGGACCGAATGCCCACAGATAATAGCGAACATAGACCTTGGGGGCATTTCACCATATTGGCGGATGAACCGGATCATAAGGTCAAACGGGTTGTCGTTCATCCAGGACATCGCCTCAGCTTGCAGCGCCACATGCGCAGATTGGAGCACTGGCATGCCATATCCGGACAGGCCGTCGTCATTCGGGAAAAAGAAGAAATCACGTTCTCCGCCGGCGAGAGCATGGATATCCCACAAGGTGCATGGCACCGGATTCAAAACGAAGAAGACTCGCCCTTCATTTTCATCGAGGTACAAACCGGCGCCTACTTCGGCGAGGACGATGTCGAACGACGCGAAGATGATTACGGAAGAGTCTGATGAGGAATCATTTGGATAACCGGGTAAAAAAACACCCCCATCGCTTGCGGGGGTGTTTCTGAATCACATGGGGATGCAAACGATTCCACCTAGCCTTTACGAAGCTGCTCCAGCGCTACAGCCAGACGCTCCACGCCACGCTCGCATTCTTCCGTCGAGCACGAATATGCGATTCTAAGGTATCCTTCGCCGCCGAAAACAGCGCCGTTCACCGTGGCGATGGCGTGCTCGTTCAGGAGATAGTCCGCTACCTCGCCCGAGGTATCCCCAAAAACCTTCACGTTCGGGAAAGCATAGAATGCGCCCGTAGGCTCCGCCAGAGTAACGCCCTCTATGGCGCGCAGACCCTCTGATATCACGCGCCGCCGCTTGTCGAATTCACTCGTCATCGCCTCCATGGGTGCCTGATCTTCCAATACACCGCGTGCCGCGCCATGCTGAATGAACGTGTTGACGCATACGGTGGTGTATTGGCGGATCTTGAGCAAGTGGCGTGTAATCTCGGGGCTCGCCACGGTCCAGCCGAGTCGCCAGCCGTCCATGCTGTAGAATTTTGAAAATCCGTTGATGATCACCGTGCGCTCCGCCATGCCGGGCTGCGAGAAAATACTCGGGGCGCACGGTGCATCGCCGTAATATATGCGCGCATAAATCTCATCGCTCATCACCATGAAATTGCGCTGTACCGCCAGTTCAGCGATTTTCGCAAGTTCGGATTTCGGGATCGTGCAGCCAGTAGGGTTGCCGGGCGAAGTGAGGCAAACGAGTTTCGTCTTGGGCGTCAAAACCGCCTCGATATCCTCGGCGCGCAATGCGAAATCGTTCTCTTCTTTCGTCATCACCTCGACGGGCACGCCGCCCGCCAACGCCGTGCAGGATTTGTAGTGATGCCAGTTCGGCTGCGCGATGATCACCTCATCGCCGGGATTGACCAGCGCCAGCATGGAAACCATGATGCCCTCGTTCGCCCCCGCCATGACGATTACCTGCGTATCGGGGTTCACTTCCACGCCGGTGTCGATTTCCGTTCTGTACGCGATGCCCTTTCGCAGGGCGGGTACCCCCGTGCTGGGTGCGTAGTGCACGTCGCCGCGCGCGAGCGATTCTGCGGCTCCTTGCTTGATGTGCTCGGGCGTATCGAAATCCGTGCGGCCGATCTGCCAGTGGATGACGTCGCGCCCCTCGCCTTCGAGCTTCGCCACGGCGTCAAAAACCTTGCGAATACCCGAGAAGGGAATCTCCTCCAAACGATCCGCACCTACGGCTTGGGCGTCAAATGCAGCAACCATCTAAAATCTCCTTGCAAATGAAAATGATTTTGAAAGCGATGATTCCAAATCACTGAAAACATGACGGAAGTCGCTCGTTATAGCTCTTGAGGCTCCAAGGCGCAAGAGAGTTCTCGCCCCGGATTTCCTGAAATATCGACCACCCTCTTACTATCTTGGTTCGAACTCGATATGGGAGCAGTAATTCATGGCGAACCGAAGTGAAATCAAAGGCAACTACTATAATGATTTAGCTAACCGCGCGTTTTTTGGTGGCCTGGTAGTGTCTCGCTGGCGAAAGGCGGTGTAGATGACCATCCGACTGCCGGATGACTAGAGCAAATCCCCTTTCATGACCGTCACGGCCTTTCCCCCCAGGACGATGCGATCTCCAAGGATTTTCATACGCACCACCCCGCCTCTCGTGGATGCCTGATAGGCCGTAAGTTCTTCTTTTTTCAGGCGCTTCGCCCAGAATGGTCCCAGGCAACAATGGGCGGAA
The DNA here is from genome assembly GCA_026706735.1 of Nitrospinota bacterium. Taxonomy (GTDB): domain Bacteria; phylum UBA8248; class UBA8248; order UBA8248; family UBA8248; genus Bin107. Next base: position 3,430 of record JAPOYD010000121.1, read on the forward strand.
CCCGTCACCGGGTCTTCGTTCACGCCGAGCCCGGGGGCGAAGAAGCGAGATATGAAGTCATATTCAGGGTTATCCGAGCGCGCCGTGACGATGCACCCGCGCATCGGAACCGTCTGGAGAAGCTGGAAATCAGGCACCAGGGCTCTTATCGACGCCTCGGAATCAACTTCCACCAGATAATCGAACTCGCTTTTCCCCACATAACGAGGTGTGAGGCCGAGACCCTCCACCAAAGCCTCGGGAGGTGCAGCGGGTGATTCCCTGCTGATGGGAAAATTCATTTCTATCCATTCATCTTTCTGCTCACAGGTCAAAACCCCGCTTTTGGTGTGAAATATGACCGTCTCATCAGTGCCGAGATGCCCCTCTTCCCAAAGCACGTGGGCGCTCGCGAGCGTCGCATGGCCGCAAAGATCCACCTCGCTCAGCGGTGTGAACCAGCGCAGGCCGTAGCCGTCTTCTTGTTTCACCACGAAAGCGGTTTCAGAGAGATTCATCTCCGCCGCCACGCGCTGCATCCATCCCTCATCCACTTGCGCCGGCAGGATGCAGACGGCGGCCGGATTGCCCGAAAAAGGCGTATCCGAAAACGCATCCACCTGAATGATGGGAAATGACATGGGGCCTTCTCGTGGAAAATAACGGGTTAGATACGTTTGATGACGTCGCCAGCGCGAATGGAGCCTTCGCTTAAAACCTGAGCATTCAGCCCCGAGCGGTTGATGAGCGCGTCGTGGAGGCCCTCTATCCCAAGCAAATTCTCAAAATACTTGCATGGTTCGTTTAGGCGAACGCCGCGCATCCGAACATCGCCCACACTGAACTCCGCTCCTACCAGGTGATTCAGCGGAGCGCCTCGCGTCACGATGTTTCTCCTGCTCTGGCCCGCGTCGAGATGGATGTCATGGTCGCGCGCAAGCGCTTCTACGGCTTCGATTTCGATGAGCGTCACCTCACGATGAGGCCCTTGTATTTTGGAATACGTGCCCACGCCTTCGGCGTAGCGATCCCCCGCAAGGCCTGATCCTACAACCGCTTGCGCCTGGGCGACCTCCATCATGGGTTCGCCGCCCACCGAGGCGATGTGAACCGAGACCACTTCGCCCTCGAAGGTCATGCTTTCACATGCCCTTGGATGAGGCCAATCGCTTCTTCTTCCGTGGGAAAATTGCCCGAGTCGAGTTTCGACCACAAAAGTTCGCCGTCTAGCACCAACTCGAAAGAACCGACGCGAAAATTTCCGTCTTCGTTTCCGGCGATTTCCAGGTCCGGAAAATGCTTTTTCAATTCCTGAGCCAACTGCTCATAGCGAGGCCCGTAGTTTCATTTTTCGCAGTATTCAATGTGAAGTTTCATTCATCCCCTCTCCGGAACAAAACAAAAGTAGGCGAGCACAAGCATCATAGAAGAATTCCGGCCCCAGGAGAAGGCGCGCGAGAAGTAAAATCCTGAACTCTGATCCCCCGAAAACCGGCTAAGCCAAGTAACCTCTACACGGCTTGACTAATTCGCCCGCACAAGCGAAAAAGCTCCCCGATTTCCGAAGAAAACCCGAGGGAGGAGAAATGGCTGGAATCACAAGTGTGGGAGCATATATACCCTTTCACCGGCTGGGCGGAGAAACCGTGCGGTCCGTATGGGGGGCTGGCAGCCCGAAGGCTTCACGCCCGCTGGCCGGTTTTGATGAAGACCCCATCACCATGGGGGTGGAAGCGCTGATCAACGCCGCGGGCTGGGGCGATTCCGTGGTCGATTCGCTCTATTTCGCCTCCACGTCACATCCATACGCTGAAAAATCAAACGCTTCCGTGCTCGCTGCTGCGGCCGATCTGCCAGAAACACTCTTCACCCTGGATGCGGGCGGCTCGGTGCGCGCGGGCACGTCCGCGCTCAAAGCCGCTTGCGACGCCATAGAAGCGGGCTCCTCCCAATCGGCCGCCGTGGTGGCGGCGGAGAAGAGGCCTTCGCTGCCCGGAAGCCCCGATGAATTAAGCCTTTGCGACGGCGCGGCGGCGGTGCTGCTGGGCAAGGGAGAAGACGTCGCCGCCGAGATCGAGGCGGTTTATTCATGGTCCGAGGATTTCATCGACAGGTGGCGTCTGCCGGGCGAGGGAGCCGTTTCCGCCGGTGACGCCAAATTCATTCAGGACTACGGCTACGTGCGCCAGAGCGTCGCCACCGTCGAGGGATTGCTCAACCAGACGGGAGCCACGAGAGAAGACATCGCGCGCGTGCTTGTCTACGCCCCGGACGCCCGCACCCATGCGGCGATTACCAGAAAACTGGGCTTTCCCGACTCGGCATACCCCGAAAACCCCCTCATTGCGCGTCTCGGGGATTCAGGGGCGGCAGCGCCGTTGCTCGCTCTCGTGGACGCGCTCCAAAGCGCGGAGCCGGGCGAGCACATCATCGTCGCCGGCCACGGGAGCGGGGGCGAGGCCATCCTGCTCCGGGCGACGGATAAGGTCCATAGCTTAAGAGCGCAGCGGGGGCTCGGCTGGTCCGTGGAGCGCGCGCAGCCCATCAGGAATTACGGTCAGTGGCTTAAATTCAATGGCTTATCGCCCGAAGAAGAAATCAGGCCCTTCACCTCGCCCAGCATTCTGTGGAAGGAAAACAGGGCCACCATGCGCCTGATGGCGGGGGTTTGCCGCGCATGCGGAGAGCTTCAGTATCCCCGCCAGCAGGTCTGCAACGCCTGCGGCGCGCGGGATGAGTGGGATGAGCGGAAACTGGGTCGGCGTGGCAAAATCTTCACCTTCGTGCACGACTACCTGCCGCCCTCGCCCGAGGGCTTCATCACGATGGCCACGGTCGAACTCGAGGGCGGCGGACGGTTCTACGGCCAGATGACGAACCACGTGAAAGACGACGTCCATATCGGCATGGAGTGCGAACTCACTTTCCGGCTTCTCCATCAGGGCGATGGGTATTATAATTACTTCTGGAAACTGCGCCCCGCCGATTAGGGCTTTTGTTATTTCCGAGGGAAAGCCTCTTTTTTCAAGGAGTTAGACATGAGCGGGAATATCGCCGGAAAAGTCGCCATCATCGGCGCGGGCATCACGAAATTCGGGGAACTCTTCGAGCAGAGCTACAACGACCTCGTGGTGGAGGCCGCCTTCGAGGCCTACGAGGATGCGGGCGTGAGCGGCGATGACGTCGAAGCCGCGTGGCTGGGCACGTACCTGCCGCTCGGCTGGGGCTTCGACGGCACGGGCGGACCCTCGCTCGCAGAAGCCCTCAACCTCTATCCCAAGCCCGTCTCTCGTGTCGCGAACTACTGCACCACCGGCATGGAGGCCGTCCGCATGGCGGCGATGGCCGTGGCCTCAGGGATGCACGACGTCGTCCTCGCCGTCGGCGCCGAGAAGATGCGCGAGGTCCCGCCCCGGGGCAGCCTGGTCGCGCAACACGTTGAAAAACTTCACCCTATGTATTCGAAGGGCCGCACGGCGCCGGGCAGTTTCGCCGTTCTGGCGAGGCGGTACTTCGAGGAATTCGGCGCGGACAAGGAAGACCTGGCCGAGGTGGCGGTAAAGAACCACTACCACGGCAGCCTGAACAAGCGCGCGCACTTCAGGAAGGAGATCACCAAGGAGCAGGTCCTGAAGGCCCCGCCGGTTACGGAACCCTTAGGCCTGTATGATTGCTGCCCCACGACGGACGGCGCCGCCGCGGTCGTGCTCTGCCGGGCGGAGCTGGCCGAAACGCGCTTCGACAAGAAAGACTACGTCCTCATCGACGGCATGGGGCTCTCGTGTGCGACGGGCTACATCACCACGGCGTTCAACCCCAGGTTCAGCTTCATCGGCTTCGAGGCCACCCGGGAGGCCGCGCGCCAGGCGTACGAGCAGTCCGGCGTGACGAACCCGCGCGAGGAGATAGACGTCGCGGAAGTGCATGATTGTTTTACGATTACGGAGATTCTGAACTACGAGGACTTAGGGTTTGTCGAGAAGGGCGAGGGTCCTGGTTTCGTGAAGAGCGGCGCGAGCAGGCTCGGCGGCGAGCTGCCCGTGAACACCTCGGGCGGCCTCAAAAGCTGCGGCCATCCCATCGGCGCCACGGGCGCGCGCGTGGTGGCCGACCTCACGCACCAGCTCCTGGGGCGCTGCGGCGACCGGCAGGTCAAGGGCGCCAAGCGGGCGCTCGGCCACACACTGGGCGGCCCGGGCGCGGTCTCGAGCGTATTCGTGTTGAGCAAGAACTAGCCGAATCATGCCCCCGGCGCTTGCCGGGGCTCACCCCCGCAGTTCCCCGCAACTCCGCGCATTCTCTGTTATCGCAGGGGTCTCGTTCCATGGCAGAATCTCCCTGCGTCCGGATTCCGCGGCGCCTCATCCCAGGAAAATAAATTGCCGGAAATTTACCGAATAACCCCGTGAATTTATCCATATTTATCGAATTTTACGGAAATTCGATATCTCCGAGCGAAGCGGGTCGCTCCTCCATCATACGCGTTCGCGCCTCGAGCAACGCCACCGCAAATGCGGGGTCAATCCCGACTGATGAGGGAGGGATTGTGCGTTCGCCGCTCCCCTCCGATGACTCGGCTTCGACCGCAGAAGCGGGGGCTTCGCGTCCCCCGGACGGGGAATTCGTGAAGCACGCAAATCTTTCAGGATACCTCCGGTCGCTTCACCTTTTATATCCGCAAATGCGGGCAAATGCATTTGTCAGGTTGGGGTTCTAACCCGATTGAGAAGGGGGGAACGTCCCGAGCGGAGAGATCGATACGGCGGCCATGCAAGACGAGGGTTTGACGCGACCGATGTGGGAAACCCACCGTCATTCCGGCGAAAGCCGGAATCCAGAGCAGACGCGGATACCGAATCGCAGAACGGCGAAGAAAACCGATAAAGCGAAAAAACAAATACAAAAACAAAGTCCCTGGATTCCGGCTTTCGCCGGAATGACGATCAAAAGCTCATTCACCCTTAGTAGGGCGTCGAACTTCCCGAGGAGGGAAGTTCGACTATAGCCGCCCTACCCCCAGTGGCCGCACGTATCGGATATGTTCATCCCTGTGGTTGCGCGTTGCAGGAACAGGCGCAGGAGCCACGGACAGGCACGGGAGCCTGTCACTACAAGAAGACGAACCTCCTCTCTTATCGCCGACTCCATCTCACCCCGCGTTCATCCATCCGTCCGTTGTTCTATACTCTATTCTTGCAGGAAGAAATTTACCCACCCACCACGAGGAGACCCCTAACCATCACACGAGGAACACGAGGAGACCCGAGATGCGCTACAAGACCCGACTCATCGTATGCGGAATCATCACCCTCGCCCTGGCATTCGCGGCGGATGCGGCGGCGTTCGAGCAGCGCGTGCCCGCGCGCGTGACGAGAGTGATCGACGGCGATACTTTCAAGGTCGAGGCCAGGGTGTGGCCGGGCATCACCGCGCAGAGCAGCGTGCGCGTTCGGGGCGTCGACACGCCCGAGATCAGGCGCGCCAGGTGCGGCGAGTACGAACGCCGGAGGGGCCTGGCGGCGCGCGATTTCGTGCGGGGCGTCATCGGCGAGCGCGTCTGGCTCGTCAACGTGACGCACGGCAAGTTCGGCCGCCGCGTCTTGGCGAGCGTCCTGCTGGCGGACGGGCGCGACCTCGCCACGCTGCTCCTCGCCACCGGCCACGCCCTGCCCTACCGGGGCGGACGACGTCCGAGATGGTGTTGAGCAGGATGAGATATGGATCGCAGGATTCCGTAGGAGCGGCTCGTGAGCCGCCCTTCTGAAATTGACGAACCTCTTGAGAGGTGAATGGGAAGGGGGAGAACAATTTGCGAAAATAAGAAAAAAGTATTATAAGGAAATTTCTCAACCCAAGGTAGAGTAGGTAACAAATTACTTTCTTGGAGATTCGAAATGAGTGATAACTCCAAAATCGAGTGGACTGATGCGACTTGGAACCCCGTTACCGGTTGTACCAAGATCACGCGTGGCTGCGATCATTGTTACGCTGAACGCATCGCCGAAAGATTTCGTGGTGTTCCTGGACACCCATTTGAGAACGGCTTCGACCTGACACTCCGTCCTGAGCGGCTCACCCAACCCCTCTCATGGAAAAAACCACGAATGATTTTCGTGAATTCGATGAGCGATTTATTCCACAAAGACATTCCGTTGGATTTTATAAATCGGGTATTCGACACCATGGAGACAGCCAACTGGCATATTTTTCAAGTTCTCACCAAAAGAAGCGCACTCATGAAGAGTTATCTGGAACACAGATACGCCACGAAGCTGACACCCAAACACATCTGGTGTGGGGTATCTGTGGAGGACAGTACAGCAACCGCCAGGATAGAACATCTTCAACAAGCACCGATATCAGTTCGCTTCCTTTCCATTGAACCACTCTTAGGACCAGTAGGGAAAATAGACCTCGAAGGAATTTCTTGGGTCATTGTCGGCGGTGAAAGCGGGCCTAATGCCCGGCCAATGAAGCCGGAGTGGGTTCTTGAA
>JAPOYD010000087.1 GCA_026706735.1 Nitrospinota bacterium
ATCGATCCCCTCGTCGGCCTGGCTCATCCGGCGCGGACCCTCGAACTGGAACGGCTTGGTGACGACGCCCACCGTCAGCACGCCCGCCTCTTTCGCGATTCGCGCGATGACAGGAGCGGCGCCCGTACCCGTGCCGCCGCCCATACCTGCGGTGACGAACACCATCTCGAGGCTGTGCATGAATTCGGAGAGACGCTCGGTGTCCTCCAGGGCGGCTTTCCGGCCGATATCGGGGTTTCCGCCGGCCCCCAGTCCATTCGTCAATTCCTGTCCGAGCTGAATTTTCACGGACGCGAGAGAGCGCTCCAAAACTTGGGCGTCCGTGTTCGCGGCCACGAATTCTACACCTTCCATGCCCGCGGAAATCATGGTGTTGACGGCATTTCCGCCGCCGCCTCCTACGCCGACGACCGCGATCCTCGCGCTACACGGCGGCTCCTGATCCAGTGTGAAAAACGTCGTATTACTCATTGTCCCCCCCCCTTGATCCCGGGAAGCGCCTCACGCCTCCCCTTGCGATCATTTGAATACACTAGTCAAAACATGGCGGATTTTTTGTGTTGTTTGTCGAATGGGGCCGTGCGACACCCCGTTCGTGAGACCGCGGCGTCGTGGGGCGCCCGTTTTCATGGCATACATCACGAGGCCCACACCGGTGGAGTACATGGGTCCGTTGACCATATCCACCAGCCCGCTGATGCCGCCGGGAACGCCCAGCCTCACCGGAAGCTGAAGCACGTTCTCGGCCAGTTCGTCGGCGCCCTCGATGATGCTCGCCCCGCCCGTGAGCACCACGCCGGCGGGCAGGAGATCCTCCATGCCGCTTTTTTGTATTTCGCGGCGAATGAGCGTCAAAATCTCCTCCATGCGGGGCTCAATGATCTCGGCGAGCATCTGCCGGCTCAATACGCGCGGCGGGCGACCTCCCACGCTGGGTACCTCGATCTCCTCATCGTTCGATACGCGGGCGGCGAGCGCGCAGCCGTGTTCCTGTTTGATTCTCTCGGCCTGGTAGTCCGGCGTCCGCAATCCTATCGCCATATCCCGCGTGATGTGGCTGCCGCCCACGGGGATGACGGCCGAATAGTGCAGCGCGCCCCCGCTGATGACGGCGACGTCCGCCGTGCCGCTCCCGATGTCCACGATGGCTACGCCCAGGTCGCGCTCGTCATCGCTCAGCGCGGCCAGGGAGGAGGCGAAAGGCTGAAGCACGAGACGCTCGACGCTCAAGCCCGCCCTCTCGACGCTGCGGGTGATGTTCTGAATCGCGGGAATCGCGCCCGTCACGACGTGCACCTTGCACTCCAGGCGAACGCCCGCCATTCCCGCGGGTTCGGTGACGCCCTCCTGATCGTCGACGATATACTCTTGCGGCAACACATGAATGATTTCGTGATCCGTCGGCATCGTGACCGCGCGCGCCTGCTCGACGACGCGATCGATATCCTCTTGCGTCACAATCTTGTTCTTGATGGCCACGATACCGTTGGTGTTGAAGCTGCGGATGTGTCCCCCCGCCACGCCGACGAATGCGGACCGAATGGGCGAGCCGCTGATGAACTCCGCTTCTCCCACCGCCGTTTGAACCGACTCCACCGTCTGATCGATGTTCACCACCGAGCCCCGGTTGAGCCCTTTCGAAGCGGTTTTTCCCAAACCTACGATTTCAAGGGAACCGTCGTCGTTCACCTCGGCCACGACCACGCAGATTTTCGAGGTGCCGATGTCCAGACCCACCAGCACGTCGCCATGTTTGCTCATCCTGTCCTCCTTCCATCCTTTGCGAGCGGCCGAACGATAACCCTGCCGGGAAATCTCAGATCGAACTGGAGTCCGCCCGCTCCGGATTTCTTCTTCCGGAGAACGTCATCCGCAACGGCCCGGAGCCGACCGGCCTGACGCTCCATTCTCTCTTCACTGACCATAAGTTCCACTTTTCCCCCCAAGGCGCGAAGCCGGAGTTGACCCGATCCGGTGTTCTGGACGGAAATGCACTCGCCGCGAATCACCGGTGAATCCTGGAATAGAAAGACCGCCTCCATGGAACGCGCCAGACGCGGGTCGCGCACAACGTCGCCAGCCCTCAGACGCCGCGATTCGAATCCCTCGACCATGGGCAGGCATCCCGCAAGCGGCGTCACGGATTTTCCGAGAACAACGCCATTCTCATCCACCACGAGTGTTTCAGCGCTCATGATGAGTGCTGCGGGTTTGCGCTCGAGAACCTCGACCTGAAGAAAATGGGGCGGACGCATGTGTACGCTGGCACGTTTGATCCACGGATGAGAGGCCACTCGCGCACGTACGGCAGCCAGATCGGCGTCGAATATGTTCGTTCCCGGCTCGACTCCCACGAGTTTTCTGATATCTCCGGCCCGAAGCGCCCGGTGTCCCATCACCACCACCTTGCTCAACTCGAAATGGCTGCTGCTCTTCGCCCACCGGACCGCGTGTCCGCCCAGGAGAAGCACTTCCACGAAGACCAAAAAACCGATTGCCGGCCATATCCAGCTTGCGCCGGCTCTCTTTTTGCCATTTCGCCTGACGCTTTTTTTCCCATCCCGCTTGACCCTTTTTCTGACGACCCTGGGATATTCGGCCGTCTGGGCGAGATTCAGGAAAACTTCCCGGCTCTTGACCTTCCCCCTCCATTTGAAAGATAGACGCCTCACGCCGGGTCCTCCCCGATGACGTTCAACTCCAGGGTCAACTCGATACCCTTTTGCTCCAGAATCGTTCTTTTCACTTCGCCGATGAGCGCCAGAACATCCGCCGCCGTGGCGCCGCCGAGATTCACCATGAAATTCCCGTGTACCTCGCTCACCTGCGCGCCGCCGACCCGCATCCCCTTGAGGCCCGCCGATTCGATGAGCACGCCCGCGCGCTCGCCGGGCGGATTCTTGAATATGGAACCCGCGCAGGGCACCCCCCAGGGCTGACGCTCCCGCCTTTGCACGGCGCTTCGCCTCAATTGCTCCCGCAGCTCACCGGCGTCCGCCGGCCGGAGCGAGAAGCGAACGGCCAAAACCACGCCCGGGGCGGGCAACTCGGCGCGCCGGTATGAGAAACGCAAGTCCTTCGCGGGGAGCCGCTCGGGAGCGCCCCCGTCCAGAGGCACCCAGCGAACGCTCTCCACGGCGTCTTCGATGTATGATTCGGCGGTTCCTGCGTTCATGGCCAAGGCGCCTCCCACGGTGCCGGGAACCCCCGCGAGACATTCGGTTCCCGCCCAGCCGCGCTCGGCGGCGAAGCGCACCAGCGCGGGAATCTTCTCCCCAGCTCGCGCTTCGAGCAGCACGCGCTCCGCGCTCTGCTCAACCACTTCGATTCCCCTGAAAGCCTTCGGAAAAGCGACCACCACCCCACGAACGCCCCCGTCGCGCACCAGGGTGTTGGCGCCGCCGCCCAGAACCGTGACCGCCAACGCCTCGCTCCGGCATCTTTCGAGCAACTCCACGAGTTCGTCTTCCGTCTCGGGCAGCGCGAGGGCGTCCGCCGGGCCGCCCACCTGAAACGTGGTGTATGCGGCCAGCATTTCATCGAAAAGAATCTCGCAATCGAGATCCCTGAGCTTTTCCGCCATCTCCAGCGCCATGACTTCCTCCATGGACCCGATGCTCATACCGCTTCCTCTGATTCGCCTTCTCCGGGCTCGAGTCTTCCGAGCAGCTCCCGGCCCGCCATCCAGACGTCGCCCGCGCCCAGCGTGAGAACGATGTCGCCGCTCCTCGCCTCCTCGAACAGGCGTTTCGAAGCATCCTCCAGGCCTTCCACCGCATCGCAGCTCCTGTGGCCATGCGCCCCGATCCCCTCGGCGAGTTTTTCTGCACTCACGCCCTCGATTGGCGCCTCGCCTGCGGCGTATATGGGCGCGACGAGCACCCTGTCGGCATCGTAAAAAGAGGTGAAGAAGGCTTCTTCGAGATGATGCGTTCTCGTGTAGCGGTGCGGCTGGAACAAGACCACCAGACGGTTCTCCGGCCATGCCTCGCGAACGGCCCGGAGCGTGACCTTGATCTCCTGTGGATGATGTCCGTAGTCATCGAAAACCGTGACGCCCGACGCCTCGCCGACCCGCTCGAGGCGGCGCCCGATGCCGTCGAACTCGTGGAGTCCTCTTTGAATGTCCGCGAACGAGACGTCGAGTTCCATCGAGACGGCGGCGGCGGCCAGGGCGTTGTCCGCGTTGTGGCGGCCGGGCATGAGGAGGTGAATATCGCCGAGGCGCTCTCCACCTCGTTTGACGCCGAAGACCGTCTCGCCGTTTTCGTAGCGAAACTCCTCGCCCACGTAATCCGCCTGTGTGCCGAACCCATAGGTGAAATACTGCTTCTCCACGTGGGGAATAATCTCCTGAACCGCGGGATGATCCAGGCACAAGACCGAAAAACCGTAGAAGGGCACCTTGTTCACGAACTCCAGGAACGCGGTCTTGATGGCGTCGTAATTCTCATAGAAATCCAGATGCTCCTCGTCGATGTTCGTGACGACCGCTATGGTGGGGGTGAGCCTCAGGAACGTGCCGTCGCTCTCATCGGCCTCCGCCACCAGATACTCGCCCTCGCCCATTCGCGCATTCGAACCCAGGGCGTTGATGCGTCCGCCCACGACGACCGTGGGGTCGAGGCCGCCTGCCGCCATGGCGGCCGCGATGAACGACGTGGTGGTCGTCTTGCCGTGCGTTCCCGCAACGCCGATGCTGTATTTCATCCGCATGAGTTCGGACAGCATCTCCGCGCGCTTGATGACGGGGATTTTCCGCCGCCGCGCTTCGGCGACTTCCACGTTGTCGCCCGTAACTGCCGAGCTGTAGACCAGAACGTCCACTCCCGCCACGTTTTCCTTCCTGTGTCCGAGAACCACCTTCGCGCCCAGGCCGCGAAGCCTGAATATCGCCTCGTTGCTCGCGATGTCCGAGCCGCTGATCTCATAGCCCAGATTCAGCAAAACCTCGGCGATGCCGCACATGCCCGTCCCGCCGATGCCCACGAAATGAACGCGGCTCGAGTGCCTGAACATGGCGTGCGTGGCGTATGGTCGCGCTATCACTCCCGGGCTCCTTTCCTCATCACGCCGCCATCGCCTGCTGGCGGCACAAGGCGGCCACTGCTTCGGAAGCGTTCGTGCGGGCCAGGGATTTCGTGCGCTCCGACATGGAGACGAGCTTTTCCCGCTCCGCCTCGTATTCGAGCCAGATATCCGCCAGGACCCGGCCGCTCAGGTCTTCCTGAAGTATCATCCGCGCCGCCTCGCGCTCCGCGAGATAGCGGGCATTCGCCTCCTGATGCCCATGGGTGGCGCTTGGAAACGGAATCAATACGGCCGGGAGTGACATCGCGGACAATTCCGCCACGCTCATCGCTCCGGCGCGCGAGAAGCACACCTGCGCCCATCGGTAGCGCTCCGCCATGTCGTACAGATAAGGCGCCACGTCCGCTTGCGCGCCGACTTCCTGATAGGCCGCCTGCACGCGGGGGAAATCCGCCTCTCCCGTCTGATGGACGAACCGCATTCTCGCGAGCGCATCGCCCATCAGGGGCAGCGCCTCCATCACCGCCTCGTTGATGGCACGCGCCCCTTGGCTCCCGCCGAATATGAGCACCTTCAAAGGCCCGCTCCAGGAATCCTCGCCGCGCTCGAAACTTTCTGAAAACTCGCTCCTGAGCGGCAGGCCCGTCTCGACGATTTTCCCGCGAGCGAAGCCGGCATCGCGCACGGGCAGGCCCACGGCGACCTTCGAAGCAAAGCGGGACAGCAAGCGGTTCGCGACACCGGGAACGACGTTTTGCTCGATCAGGACAATCGGCTTTCTCCAAAGCCCCGCCGCCGCGACGGATGGAACGCTCGAATACCCGCCGACCCCCAAAACGACGTGGGGGCGAAAGCGCCTCAGAATTCCCATCGCCTGGCCGAATCCATAACTCACCATGGCCATCGCCTTTGCCCTCTGGCCCACCGAACGCCCCAGAACGCCTGCGGAGGAAATCGCCTGAAACGGCAGGTCCTCGCGCGGCAGCACCCTGGCCTCGATCCCACGGGCGGTGCCCACGAACAAGACCTCGTTCGCCTCGCCGTCCGCCAGCCAGGCCCTGGCCACCGCAATTCCCGGGTAGAGGTGTCCGCCCGTGCCGCCGCCCGCAACGAGGAGCCTCATGAGCTCGCCCTCCTGCGGAGGATCGGCTTGCGCGTACGCGAAATCCACCCGATTGCCGCGTCGAGCGGACTCCCCGGCCCGGGCTGCCTCGGTGCGTGATTCGATGATTCGATGGAAATCAACACTCCCAGAGCGATGAGCGTGAACACCAGAGACGACCCGCCCAGGCTGATCAGGGGCAGCGGGATGCCGGTGGTGGGCAGAAGACCCGTCGCCACCGCCATGTTCAGGAAACCCTGCGCGGTGACCAGAAACGTCACGCCCGCCGCCAGGAGGGCGCTGAAGTTATCTTCGCAGCGGGCGGCTATCTGAAAACCGCGCCAAAGCAAGACCACGAACGCCGCCGCGACGCACAAGGCGCCGATGAGCCCCAACTCCTCGCCAACGACCGCGTAGATGAAATCCGTGTGGGGTTCGGGCAAATAGAAGAGTTTTTGTTTTCCCTCGCCCAGCCCGAGCCCCGGGAGGCCGCCTCGCGCGATGGCCAGCAGCGACTGAATGAGCTGATAGCCTGCGCCCTTCGCCGCGGCGAAGGGATCCCAGAAAGCGAGTATCCGCTTCATGCGCCATGGCGCGAACACCACCATGCCCACCAGGACGAACCCCGTCGCGAGCGCGCAAACGCCCAGGTGGGACAGCCGCGCGCCCGCCAGATACAACAAAACGCCGACGACCGCGGCGGTCATGGCGGCCGTGCCTAGATCGGGTTGAATCAGCATGAGAGCCAGAATGATTCCCGCGAACCCGACCGGCGGGAGAAAACCGTAAAGCCAATGATTCAAGCGCTCGCCCTTGAGCGCCAGGAAATGCGCGAGAAAAATCACCAATCCCACCTTTGCGGCTTCGGCCGGCTGAAAGGAGACGGGGCCCAGCATCAGCCACCTGCGCGCGCCGCCCGCTTCTTTTCCGATGCCCGGCGCAAACACCATCAAAAGCGCGAAGACGGAAGCGAACATCAATGGATATGCCATTTTGCGGAGGAGGCGGGGGTCCGTTTGGGAAATGACCAACATGCAGGCGAACCCGAGAATCGCCCATAAAACATGGCGTTTCACGAAGTAGAACGCATCGCCGTACCTGTCCAGCGCCAGGATGTGGCTCGCGCTGAACACCATGACGACGCCGAAAGCCACCAGCCCCAGCGAGACGAAAAAGATGACGGGGTCGATACGTTTGTGGATCATGTTTCCTCCCTCCCCGTCAATCCCTGCGCCATCTCGCGAAACTCATCGCCCCGGTGGGCGTAATCGCGAAACTGATCGAAGCTCGAACAAGCGGGCGAGAGAAGAACCGTATCGCCCTCCCGCGCTTCCTCGTGCGCGATGCGAACGGCTTCGTCCAGCGTATTCGCGTAGACGATCGGCGCACATCCATCGAAAAAACGGCCAAAGCGCTCCGCCGCCTCGCCGATCAGAATCATGCGCCGGACCTTCTTCTCCACCCAGGCGCGCAAGGGCGCCAGGTCGCTCCCCTTGTCCACGCCACCGGCGATGAGGAGCACATCTCCCGCCACACTCTCCAGGCTCATCGCCGTGGCGCCCACGTTCGTCCCCTTCGAATCGTTCACCCAGCGGACGCCACCCCTCTCGCCGACAACCTCCATGCGGTGAGGCAGCCCCTCGAAGCTGCGCGCCACGCGCGCCATCGCCGCGGCACCCGCACCCAGAAAATGCGCCGCCGCGCATGCGGCCAGAAAATTCTCCAGGTTGTGGAGGCCGGGGATCAGGAGCTCGTCCGCGCTGCAAACGCGGGCGGATCCGGCCTCTTCGGCCAAAAACACATCGCCGCTCTCGAGATAGGCGCCCCGGCGCACCCGCCCTTTCCGGCTGAACGCCAGGACGCTCTGCGGGCCGGGGGTCATGTAGCGCGCCGTCAGCGGATCGTCGGCGTTCAGGATTTTCGCGTCCCCCTCCCCCTGGTTGGCGAACAGCCTCGCCTTGATGTCCGCGTACTCATCGATATCGGGATGCCTGTCCAGATGGTCGGGCGTCACGTTGGTCATCACGCCCGCTTTCGGCTTGATCGTGGGCGCCCATTCGAGTTGAAAGCTGCTCACCTCGCCGACGATGAAATCGGCTTCATCGCCCTCCGCCTCCACCACCTCGACGAGCGCTCTTCCGATGTTTCCGCCCACTGGCGCGCGAAAACCGCTTTCTTCCAGAATCCGACCAAGCATCGTAGTGACCGTCGTCTTCCCGTTCGTTCCGGTGACGGCGGCGATGGGCGCGGAACAAAGCCGGCAGGCGAGTTCCACCTCGCCGATCACTTCGGCGCCCGACGCCCTCGCCAGCGCGATGTAGCGATTCGTCGCCGGAATCCCGGGACTCACCACCAGCAGGTCGCATTCCTCGAAACGCGCCTCCCGGTGGCCGCCGAGTTCGAGCACCACGCCCGGGGGCAGGCGCTCACCCAGACCCGGGACCTCTTCCAGATCCGTGGCCACCACTTTCGCGCCCAGGCGCGCCAGCGCCCCCGCGGCGGCAATCCCGCTCCTCGCCATTCCCATGACGAGCGCCCGCCGCTCAGGCAGCGCTTCTATCCACGCCGTAGCCTTGTTGTCCAAAGCAAGAGTCCTCATCTCAGCTTCAACGTCGCCAAACTCATCAGGGCCAGCACGACCGCCACTATCCAGAATCGGACCGTCACCTTCGGTTCGGACCAACCCTCCTCCTCGAAGTGGTGATGCAGCGGCGCCATTCGGAACACGCGCTGACCGGTAAGCTTGAAGGAGATCACCTGCACGATGACCGAGAGCGTCTCGAGGACGAACAGTCCGCCCACCAGGAACAAGAGGAGTTCCTGCTTGATCGACAGCGCCACCGTAGCAAGCAAAGCGCCCAGCGAAAGGGCGCCCACGTCGCCCATGAAGACCTGCGCCGGATACGCGTTGAACCACAGGAATCCAAGCCCCGCGCCGAACATGGCGCCGCAGACGATGGCCAGCACCCCCGCACCCAGAACGTGGAGGATAAGCAGATACTTCGAGATGCCCGCATGGCCCGAAACATAGCTGAAAACGAGATAGGCGCCCGCCGCAATCAGCAGCGGGCCGATGGCGAGGCCATCGAGACCATCCGTGAGGTTCACGGCGTTGCTCGTCGACACGATGACGAGGGCGGCATAGGGCACGAACCAAATCCCGATGTCGGGCTGCACGTTCTTGAAAAAGGGAAGCATGACGACAGGCTTGAAATCCATTCCCACCAAACCGCTATAAAGGGCGTACCCCACGGCGAAGCCGATGATTCCCTGGGCCAGAAATTTCTTGGCGGGCCGCACCCCGTTTTTATCCTTGAGCATCACTTTCCTGTAGTCATCCCAGAAGCCCAGCAGGCCGTAGGCGAGCAGCACGAAAAGAGCGAGCCAGATGTAGCCGTTCGCGAGGTCGTTCCACAGCAGAACCGGCAAAGTGACGCACAAGAGGATGAGCAGCCCCCCCATCGTCGGCGTTCCTTTTTTCGCCATATGACTCCGGGGGCCATCGTCGCGGATGACTTCGCCGATTTGACGATCCTGCAGATAACGAATGAGGCGAGGCCCCAGCAGCAGCGACATGACGAGGGCGGTGAGTACCGCCATCGCCGTTCTGAACGTGATGAAGCGAAACACGTTGAACGCCGAAATCGTCTGGCTCAAAGAAATGAAAGCGGAATAAAGCATCAGATTTCGAGTCCTTCAATGACGCGCTCCATCATCATCGAACGCGAACCCTTCACCAATACCCAATCGCCGGAAAGCAACCTGTCGGACAGTGAGGAAGCCGCCTGCTCCGGCGTGTCGAAATTCAATATCCGGGCGCCATCCATACCCGCGCGGCGCGCCTCATCGGATGCGAGCCTCATCAGAGGCCCCACGCCCACGAACAGGTCCACACCTCCAGCTGCTATCTTTCGGCCCACTTCCCTGTGCGCGCTCTCGGCGAGCGGCCCCAGTTCCGCCATATCGCCCAAAACAGATATGAGCCGTCCATCGCCACTGAGAACGCTTGCCGTCTCCAGCGCCTGTGCGACGGACTCAGGATTCGCGTTATAGGAATCATCCAGCAGGTGGATGTCCCCGCGTCCGGGCATCTCACGCGCCTGCAATCGCATTTTTGGAAGAACAGCCCGCGACAGCCCGTCGGCCATCTCACCCAAACCGACGCCCAGCGCAGACGCGCAAGCCGCGGCGGCCAGCGCGTTCTGGACGTTATGACGCCCGAGCGCCTCGATTCGAACCTCGCTCTCGCCGTCGGGGCAATGGAGCCTAAAGCGCGTCCCGTCGGCGTCGACCTGAATCTCATCCGCCCGGAAGTCGCTTTCCCGCGAAAAACCGAAGCGAATCACGCGCTCGCCCCTCGACTCGTATCTCTCGGCCAGGACGCGGCTGTGCTCATCCTCGTTCGAGAGCACGGCCACGCCGCCTGGGGGAATGCCTTCCAGTATCTCGCCCTTCGCATCACGCACCGCCTCCACGCTGCCCAGCCCCTCGATGTGCGCGGGCCCGACGTTCGTGATGACGGCGATCCGGGGCCGGGCGATTTCGGCCAGCCTGCTAATTTCACCGGCCTCACTCATCCCCATTTCGAATACGGCGCTCGCATGCTCCTCACTCAGCTGGAAAATCTGGTGCGGCAGACCCACCAGGTTGTTTAGGTTCCCTTCGCTCTTGCACGTCTCGCCTCTTTGGGAGAGTAGCGCCGCTATCATCTCCTTGGTTGTCGTCTTCCCGTTGCTGCCGGTCACTCCAACTACAGGAATCTCAAAACGGTTACGGTACGCGCGTGCCAGATCGCCCAACGCCCGCAGCGTGTCCGCAACTTCGACGACGAAAGCCGCATCCCCATCCGGCACATCCGCGCCTTGTTCCACGACGACGCCCGCCGCTTTTTTCCCCGTCGCCTGGGGCAGGAACCGCGCCCCATCGAAATTGGGACCCTTGAGCGCGATGAACAACTCGCCCGCTTCCAGCGTGCGCGTATCCGTGCTCACACCCGCGGCGTGAGCCGAGCCGTCCCCGCGGATGAGCCTCCCGTCCACGGCCGCCACGATTTCATTTGCGCTGAAAACAGCCGCCATCGATTCCGCTCCTATCATTTCTCATATCCCGCGAGGCGCAGCGCCGTGCGGGCCTCTTCGCGATCGTCGAACGCGGTGCGCTCGGTGCCCAGAATCTGATAGGTCTCGTGCCCCTTGCCCGCGATGATCACGGCGTCTCCCTCGCGCGCTTCGGCGACGATGGCCCGAATCGCCTCGCGCCTGTCCAGAATGCTGCGCCAGCGCCCATCGCTCGCGGGCACGAGAGCGGCGCCGGATTCGACTTCTCTCAGGATCGACGCAGGATCTTCGGTTCGCGGGTTGTCCGACGTCATCACCACGTAATCGCTCGCCCGCAAAGCGGCGGCGGCCATGAGGGGACGCTTTTTTCTGTCCCTGTCGCCCCCGCAGCCCATGAGGGTGAGAATCCGCTTTTCCGTGACGGGGCGGGCGAACTCCAGCACGCGGGCGAGGGCGTCCTCGGTGTGCGCGTAATCCACCACCACCAGGAAGGGCTGGCCCATGTCGACCTTCTCGAAGCGCCCGGGTATGTTCTTCAAAGACGCGACCCCCGCCGCCACTTCTTCGGGCGTCAAGCCTTGTGAGAGACACGCCGCCGATGCGGCCAGTATGTTGCTCAGGTTGTGGCGGCCGATGAGCGCCGTTTCGACCCTCAACCCTCCGGCGGGCGTGAACATCCGGAATTCCATTCCGGCAGATGAGTTCGAGAGGTTCTCCACGCCGAGGTCCGCCCTGGCGTCCAGAGCATACGTCCAGACTTGTCCCGTCGCTTCCGCAGCGATTCTCCGCCCGTAGGCGTCATCGGCGTTGACGATGGCGTTTGCGGGCGAAAACTCTTTGAACAGCTTCAGTTTCGCCTGAAAATAAGATTCCATGTCGCCATGAAAATCGAGATGGTCCTGCGTGAGATTGCTGAAAACCGCCGCCTGAAACTCACAGCCGCACAACCTGTCCAGAGCCAGTCCGTGGCTTGACACTTCCATCACCGCATGAGAGGCGCCGGCGTCCGCCATGCGGCGCAGATACCGCTGCAGGTCGGGGCCTTCCGAAGTGGTGCGCGGCTCCTCGAAAACCTCATCGCCCACGCGGTAATGGATCGTCCCCATCAAGCCGGTGCGTCTGCCCGCAGATCGGAGAATCGCGTCGATGAGAAACGCGGTGGTCGTCTTTCCGTTCGTGCCCGTGACGCCGATGAGCGCCAACTCTCCGGAGGGATGCCCGTAGAACGCATCGCCGAGGCGGGATAATGCCTCGCGGCCGGATAGCGCGACGAACTGAGGCACCTCAGGAGAGACCCCCTCTATTTTTCTCTCCACGACGAGTGCGGCCGCGCCCCCGTCTACCGCGTCCTTGGCGAAATCGTGCCCATCCGCCTGGAAACCCGCGACCGCGACGAAGACGTCGCCTGAGCGGACGAGGCGCGAATCGTATGCCACGCCGGTGATTTGCGCGGAAAAATCTCCCGCGGCTCTCTCACCGGGCACGGCCTGTGTCAATTCCTCGAATGAGGCGCTTTTCTCATTCACAACCATCACCCCGCTCAACGCGTCGCATCCCATGAAGCCGCCTGCGCCCGGTCGCCATGCAAATAGCGGCGCACCTCTCTTGCGGCGTTCAAAATCTTCTCGCCTATCGTTCGATCCCCGTTCTCCGGATCAGCCCCAACGCGAACCCGAGGGCGCGAATCCGCCACCTGCAGGACCCTGGCTCCTTGCGGAGGTACGCGCATGTAGCGCAGCGCCTGCCAGGCGATTCGCCGCCAAACCGGCGCCGCGACCGTGCCCCCCCACGCGCCTCCGGGCGCCTTGCCCTCATCGAAGATGACGATGAGGGCGAAACGGGGGTTTTCGTATGGAGCGAAACCCACGAACGACATGATGAATTTCGATCGGCTGTACCCCCTCCGGCCCGGGAGAGCCTTCTGCGCCGTGCCCGTTTTGCCAGCGGCGCTGTAACCCGGAATCTCGGCCTTCCTGCCCGTACCCTCCGCCACGACCTTCCGCATCAAGGCGCCGAGACGCTTCGCCACGGGACGAGAGAGAACGCGCCTCAACTCCGGCGTTTGGGCCGGGAGCGTCTTCTTGCCGTCGCGTTCGATGGCATCGTGCAGAACGGGCCTGGGCATCAGGCCGTCGTTCGCCACCGCGGCTACGGCCATCACCATCTGAAGCGGGGTGACGCCCACTTCCTGCCCGATAGCTACCGCCGCCAATGAGGTTTTCGACCATTTCTCAGGCGAGCGAAGCACGCCCCTGGCTTCTCCGGGGAAACTGATCCTCGTCTTGCGTCCAAAGCCGAAACGGTGCGCCATGAAGTAGAGCTGGTGCTCGCCGATGTCGCTCGCCATCTTGAAAGCGCCGATGTTCGATGATTTCGCGATCACCTCCTCGGCGGTGAGCCAGCCGTATCCTTTATGATCCCGCAGGGTGTAGCGCCCTCCTCCAAACTTGTAGGTACCGTTTTCGGCAAAATACTTCTTCGAGAGCGACTCGCCCGCGTCGAGATAGGCCGCCGCCGTCACGATCTTGAACGTCGAGCCGGGTTCGTAGAATTCCTGGATGGCGGGCTCTTTCCAGAGGGATGCGCCGTAGAGTTCATACGTATTGGAATTGAACCCCGGCACGGACGCCAGGGCGAGGATTCTGCCGCTGTCGGGTTCGACCATCACCCCGATGGCGCGCCGCGCGCCCACCCGGCGGACCTGGGCGCCCAACTCTTTTTCGACGATGTACTGGAGCACCTCATCGATGGTGAGGCGAACGTCCGCGCCCGGACGCGCCGGCACGAGCACCCGCGATTCGGGATGTACCGACCTCCCCTTCGCATCGCGCTGTATACGGATGCGGCCTTCACGCCCCCCCATGTGCTCCTGGTAGGATTGCTCCACGCCGTACATGCCCGCATCATCCACGCCGACGAAGCCGACCAGCGATGATGCAAGTTCGCGCTTGGGATAGAAACGCCTGCTTTCGGTAACGAAGCCCAGGCCGTCGATCCCCAGTTTTTCGATTTTTCTTTGTTGATCGGGGTTGATCTTCCGCTTGAGCCATACATACCTTTGGCGGCCGTTTAATTTCTCGAAATAATCTTCCGCCGAGCCGCCCAGAATTTCCTTGAGCGCCAGCGAGGTTTTCCCGGGGTCGGCCACTACCCTGGCGTTGGCGAAAAGGGAGGGCGCGTTGATGCTCACCGCCAGAGGCCGGTCCCTCGCGTCCACGACGTCTCCGCGCCTGGCGCGCACCACGAGCGTCTGGCGCAACTGGCGCTCCGCATAGGCTACGAGGTGATCCCGGTCACGGATCTGGATGATGAAGAGCTTGACGCCCAACATGCAGAATCCAAAAATCACCAAGGAGCCGCAAACCATCAAACGACGAGAGAAGCCCTGCTTCATGGGCCAACCTGCTATGGGCGGTGGGAGGAAGGTACGGTTACTCTACACTTCTAGGCCCTACTTTTACATACACGATTTGTCCGGGTTCCGGAAAAACCATTTCCATTTTTTTTCGCGCAATCGACTCGATGCGATCCAACTGCCGAAGCGCGGCCACTTCGATTCGCAAGACGCGCCTGTCTTGCAAGAGCTTCGCCCTCTGCCGCTCCAGATGGGCCAGGCGATATCCGATCTTCACCATTTCCAGGTGCGGCCATACCAAAGCGGCGGCGCTGCACGCGATGAAAGTGATGCAAAGGCCGGCCTTGAACAACGAAACGCCCGAACCGACAGACGACGCGCCGGAAAACCGAGCGCCGAACCTCTCTCGCCATCCGCTCCGGGTTTTCGAGCGCTTCATCCTCCAGGCTCCCCGAGGCGCTCAGCGGCGCGCAGTTTCGCGCTGCGGCTGCGCGGGTTTTGCCTCACCTCCGACTCTTCGGGCCGAACGACTCGGCGGGTCAGGATCTCGAGGGCCGGCTCCTCGCCGCCTGCGAGTTCGCGAAAGAGATTCTTGACGATTCTGTCTTCCAGCGAGTGAAAGCTGATGACGACGATTCGCCCGCCCGGGCGCAGGAGGTCCACCGCATCGCGCAAGGAATCCTCAAGGGTCTCCAACTCGCGGTTCACGGCGATCCGCAGCGCCTGGAACGTCCGGGTCGCGGGGTGAATGCGCCAACTCCTCCCGCGGCGGCCGCTCCTTCTGGCGGCGACCGAGGCGATGAGCGCCGCGAGCTCATCGCAACGCTTCACGCCTCTACCCGCACCCGCGCGCGCCCGTCCGATGGCGCGCGCGATGGCGCGGGAGTGGCGTTCTTCCCCGTATCGATAGATGAGATCGGCGAGTTCTTCTTCCGGCAACTGCTCGATCAAATCGGCCGCGGTCGGCCCCTGCGTCTGGTCCATTCGCATGTCCAGAGGCTCGGGCGCGCTTATGCGGAATCCGCGGCCGGGCGTGTCGAGCTGCATCGAGGAAAGGCCGAGGTCGAACAAAACGCCGTCGACCGACTCATACCCCTCGACCCTCACGATGCGCTTCATTTCGCCATGATGCGCACGATGAATCCTGGCGGCGTCCCCATACTTCGCCAGCCGCTTCCTGCAGATTTCTACGGCATCCCGGTCCCGGTCACAGCCGATCAGCACACCCGATGGCTGAACCGCATCCAAAACCGCGCCGCTGTGTTCCCCTCCGCCCAAGGTAGTATCTAAGAACACAGCGCCCGGAGATGGCGCCAGGAAGCGCAAGACCTCCTGAACCATGACCGGGACGTGAGATGCCGTCATGTCCTCGTTCTCACCGCTTAAATGTTCCTCTGCGGCGCATTCGCTTGAAATGGATTTTTCCAGTGCGGCAAACACCTCCGCTCCCCCCTTGAGCCCGCATCAGAATTCGAATTCGATCAAATCTTCAGCAGACTCCTCATCGGCGGTTCCGGATTCTCCATCCTCCACATCACCCATTTCCTCATTCCATTTCGCCTTGTCCCAAATCTCCAGCCTGTTTTCGATGCCCGCGATAACGGCGTCCTTCTCGATCGAAGAATTCGAGCGCAATTTTGCGGGCAAGAGGATCCTGCCCTGCCGATCGAACTCGCACGATTCGGCGCGGCCATAGAGTCTTCGGAGCGTGCGGCGAACTTCTTTCGACGAGGTCGAGAGTTCCTCAAGTTTCTCGCTGAACTTGCGTTTCCATTCCTGTACGGGATAGACGAATATGCAGCCATCCTTGCCGATGAGAATGACCTGGTCGCCGTAAGTGGCGCTCAGATGCTCCCTGAACCGCGCCGGAATACTGACGCGGCCTTTCGCATCCACCGAAACCGGATGGGCGCTGATGAGCATCTTTCCTGCACCTCCCACTTTATCCCATATTTTCCCACTTAATTTTACATTTATACCGCCGGATGAAATACCTGTCAAGGTGATAATTTCAAAAAGTTAGAAAAAACAATGATTTCTACAAATAAAAACCAAGAAAAATATTATATTTTTTTCGTTTATTTCAGGCAAATAATATAATGTAAAACTTTAATAAATTTGTTTAATTTATTGAAGTTAAACTTAAACTAAAAATAAGGTGGGGAAAAGTGGGGGGTATGTATATGAAGAACGGAAAAAACAGAAAAAAAATCTTTTTCTATGCAGAAAAAAGAACGAGCGTCATGGTCTCGACGATTTCACTCGCGGCGCCGGGCGCATCTCCCACCTCTTTGTCCGAATTGCCGAGAAAGCGCTTCAGGCACCATGTGACGCATAAGGCCACGATGGCCAGGAAAAGTCCCCAGAACCATCCCAGGAGGAAACAGAGCAAAAATGACCAGCCCAGCGCGATGTATCCTTCTCGCGGACTGGATGGTCGAGCGAATTCCCGACTTTCGGCCTCTACCGCTTTCATTGATGGCGGCGACGCGATGAGGTAGGCCATCGCCGCTCGGGCGAGAACGGGCGAGACCAGGAGCGCGATGTAGCGATCATATCCGTGGAGTTCACTCAAAGCGATGAATTTGAGCAGAAGCGCGCCGATAATGAGCAGGACGCCCATGGAACCGAGGGGACCTTCTTTTGCGTGATTTCCAAATCCAAGCGCTTCCGCGAAATCCGACAATCCACTGAGTGAAACACCTCGGGTCAACACGATGAGTGTGATGATGAGCAGGACACTTCGCACCGGAACGGAAAAAACGCTCGCAAGCGCCCAGTCCAAGGCGATGAGAATCGCCCCGATAAGCAGCCCGACGAAGGGAAATCGCGCGACGGCGCGCGCCATGTCGTCCACCTCCGGTTCGCGAGGCGCGCCCGGCCAGGGCAAAACCGTCAAAAACCTTACGGCCTGCGCCAGCGCCTTCATGATCATCCCTCCCCGCCGTGCGTCTTCTCAGGGTCCCGGGGCTTTGATCCGCCCCTGTGTGTTCAGGAAACGCGTTTTACCCACGGTTCGCAACCCGCCTCACCCGAAAGCTTCAAGGCGCGCCTGCGAATCGCATGAGAGAAACTCTGGCTGGTGAAAAACAAAAGAGAAGGCGGCACTCCCCCTTCGGGAGTCCGCCCTCTGATTAAAACATCGTATCTACTCGCCGGGAAAAATCAGAAACAATGCTCTTCCGCGGGAAACGCGCCCTCTCGCACCTCCCGGCAGTAGCTGTCTATCGCCTCGGTGGTCATATGCCCGACATCGGCGTACCTCTTCACGAATTTTGGCGTGAAGTCGCGGAACAGACCCAGCATGTCGTGGGTGACGAGCACCTGGCCGTCGCAATCGGGACCCGCGCCGATGCCGATGGTGGGAATGTCGATCTCACGCGTCACGCGCGCCCCCAGGGCCGCCGGGATGCCCTCGAGTACGAGAGAAAACGCGCCGCCCTCCTGCACGGCCACCGCGTCGCGCAGCACCTGATCCGCCCCTTCATCGGTTTTCCCCTGCACCTTGAAGCCGCCGAACGCATGGACGCTCTGGGGGGTGAGGCCCACGTGACCCATGACGGGAATCTGGCCCTCCACCACCGCGCGTATCTCGTCCTTGACGCGGACGCCGCCTTCGAGCTTCACCGCCTCGGCGCAGCCCTCCTGGATGAGACGGCCCGCGTTCAGGATTGTGTCGCGCGCGCTGACCCCGAAGGTCAGGAACGGCATATCGGCCACGAGCAGTGCCTTGGGCTTGGCGCGGCTCACCGCCCGGGTGTGGTGCACCATGTCGTCGAGCGTCACCTTCGTCGTGTCGGGATACCCCAGAACCACCATCCCCAGGCTGTCGCCGACCAGGATGACGTCCACGCCGGCGCCATCCACGAGCTTCGCCGTGGGGTAGTCGTACGCAGTGACGGAGGTGATCTTCTTCCCGCCCTTGCGCGCCAGGATAATGGAGGTGGTAATTTTCTTGCGCGCTTTCTTAGGCGCGCCGTTTCCGTTGGTGGAATTTTTACCGTTTGAATGCTGCTTGGCGAGGCTTTTTGTGCTCATGGTCGCTCCCTCTCTGGGTGAACGCCTGCTGCAAGGCCAGTTTTGAGATGCTTCCGTTTTCCCCATAACGTGTCCAGGGCCAGCGGCTCCCGGCACGGATTGCAAAGGTTATGAATTCCCTCCCTCGATGTCAAGGCGTGAATCGCCACCCGCATCGCGGGAAGAAGAAGCTTTTTCTAAAGACAATACCCGATAATACAGCGATTTATGGGTGGAAAACAAGATGCCGCGTGAATTCGCGCGCTCGATGAAGCGTCCCGTGACTTCGCGAATCTCGCTTTGGCGGCCCCGCATCAAATCCTGCCACATGGAATTTCTGTTCCCGGCAGTGGCCCGCGCGGTTTCGCGAACGATCTCGAGAGCGTCGAGCGCCAAACCTTCCGCGTCGATGAGCGCCTGCAATTCCTTCGCCAGGGCGTCCACGAGCACCGCGGCGGACGGAGTTTCCAGCAACTCGCCGTTTCTGAGTTCGAGTGCGGCGCCCAGGGGGTTGATGACGGCGTTGGCTACCGCCTTCCTCCATTCCGCCTCTTTGCCGTCGCGTTTTTGGCGGACGCGAACCCCCAGGGGTTCAAGGAATTCCGCCAATCGCCTGACAAGCGGGGAGTCCTCGACTGCTCCCGGCTCGGGGGCCAGGGTGACGTCCAGCGCGCCGAACTGTTTCACGCGCCCCGGCTTCGTAATCTCCGCGCCCGTGCCCACGAGGCCCCGCACTACCCCGCCTTCCCGGTAAGAGCGCGGGAGATCCTTGCAAACGTCCAGGCCGTTCGAGAAAACGGCCGCGATGGTTCCCTCCCCCGCCATACTTGAAAATTCCGCTGCCGCCGCTTCTACCCGCCCCGCCTTCACGGTGAAGAAAAGGTGCGAGGCTGTAATATCCACGGCTCCCCTGCACACTAGGGGTCGAACCGTATAGGCCGCCTCGCCGCGGACATTGACGCCGTCGCTCTCTATTTCATCGAGGTGCGCGGACGTATCGAGGCTCGGGGTCGCGGACCCCGCCAGATAAATTCTTCGCTCCGGGAGGTTTCTCTGCAGTTGTGCCGCCAGCATGGTTCCCACCGCACCGGAGCCTACGACGACGACGGGTCGGGTGTCCTCAGTCAAGTGATCGCGCCTAGCCGCCCAGGGAGCGCCAGAGGAGCAATACGCCCACGAAGATGAAGACGAAGGAGAGAAACACCTTCATCTTCTCGCCGTCGACGCGGTTGTTGATGAAGGGCGATATCTGCCCCCCGCAGGCGACTGCCGGGATCGTCATGAAGAGGATGTTCCAGTGCACGTTCACCTCGCCGGATGAGAACACGTAGGCGTGCACCAGGGTGGCGGGCAGCACCGTCGCGAATACGATCAGGATCCCCGTTCCCACCGCCACGCGGACGGGCAGCTTGTCCTTCACGATCAGGGCGGTGGTCGTGAGCTCGCCGATGCCGATGCCCGTAAAACCCACGAGAATTCCCCCCAGGGCCGACCAGCCATGGCCGAAAGCCCCATGCTCGTAGCGATACCAGTACCTCCTGCCCGCCGCGTCCATGCGGGTGGGCTTCCCCGCGCCCTCCGCCTGTTCCGCTTCCTGGATTCCGCCCTGGAAAAAAGCGAAGAGCATGGCGGCGGAGAGAAGCACCATCATCCCGCCCAGCAGGCCGAGGATGAGCCCGGCGGGCACCGAATGGGCCAGAAAACCGAACGCCATGCCCACGGGGATGGACACGACAAGCACCTTTTTGGCGATGTCGTAATCCACCAGCCTTCTCCTCATGTAGCCGGTGAGCGCGCTGCCGAACCCGAAAATCTCGATGGAAAGCGCCAGAAAAACGGCCTCTAGGGGGACGATGGTGACACCCGCCGCCCAGGGGAAGAGGAGAATGAATATGGGTGCGAAGAAAACCGCGCCCTCCACGCTCGTGCTCGTCGCCGTGAGGCACACGCAAAACGCGACGGGCAGCATCCACCAGAACTCGAAAATGTATTCCATCAAGACGCCGGTCTTCCTTTATGACGAACTTATAAGAACCAGGATTCAGGTGAATCTTAAAAATCAGCTTGTTCAGACCTGAAACAGGATAGCGGCATGAAACGCCCTCAAGGGCCAACGCTCCCTCTGCGAACCGCCTCGCCCAAACGCACTGCCTCGACGGCCGCCCCCACGTCGTGGGTGCGAATCACGTCCGCCCCGCCGACCACGGCGAAGGCCTCGGCGACTTTCGAACCGATCAGCCGCTCCCCCGCCGCTTCGACGCCCGTGATCGCCCCGATGAAACTTTTTCTCGAAACACCG
This sequence comes from Nitrospinota bacterium, assembly GCA_026706735.1. GTDB lineage: Bacteria > UBA8248 > UBA8248 > UBA8248 > UBA8248 > Bin107. Next base: position 20,862 of record JAPOYD010000087.1, read on the forward strand.
ACGACCAGGGGACGGCCCAATTCTCTGAGCTCGCCCATCCGCCTTAGAATCTCGAGGTTGTGATCCCACGACTTTCCAAAACCGACACCCGGATCGACGAGAACCGAGCGTATGCCATCCCCCTCGGCCTGGCGCGCGCTCTTCCGGAGATAGCCTGACAACTCGCCCATGAGGTCCTCGTACTCGGGGTTTACCTGCATCGTGTGCGGCTCGCCCTTCATGTGCATGGCGACCGCCGCGGCGCCGTACTCGGCAATCACCGCGCGCATCCCGGGATCACGAAGGCCCGTGATGTCGTTCACGATGTGAACGCCCGCATCGAGTGCCGCCCGCGCCACGCCGGCCTTCGAGGTATCGACCGAGACGAGGGGGCCCTTGTCCAGATTCATCCGCTCCAGAATCGGGATGACCCGCCGGATTTCCTCCGCCTCGTCCACGCCCTGTGAGCCGGGCCGGGTGCTCTCGCCGCCGATGTCGATGACGTCGGCTCCTTCTTCCGTCATCCGCGCGATTTGCCCGAGCGCCGCCTCGAGGTCGAAGAATTCTCCGCCGTCGGAAAAGCTGTCGGGCGTGGCGTTCAAGACGCCCATGATGCGAACCTGCTCGAAACCAAGCACCCGCCCGCGACACTTCACGGCGGGCGCAGGAGTCCACTCCGCAGGCTCGAAGCGCAGGCCCTCTCTCACGGGAGCGCCTCGGGGGGAAACGCGCTGCCGCTCTCCACGATTCGCTCCTCGCTCACCCAGCGGCGCCTGAGTTCGCCGGCCAGGAACATCGACCCCGTGATGATGAGGAGGTCGTTCTCCCCCGCCTCGTCGAGCGCCTCATGGAGCGCCCGCCATGCGTCGACGCGCGTCTCCACGCCGCAGGCCCCCGCCTCTTCGAGCGCGCGCGCAAATACTTCCGGCGCAAGGCCGGGTCTGGGTGCGCTTGCCGGAGGAAGCGTGACGAAAAATTTATTTCCTGCAGAAGCGAGCACGCCCGCCATCCCGGCAAAATCCTTGTCGTTCACCGCCCCGAGAACGAAAATGAGGCGCTCGAACGTCCAGCCCGAGACGCCCGCTATCAGCGCCTGCGCCTTGTCCCGGTTGTGCGCGCCGTCGAGCAGAACGCGCGGGGCGGTCTGCGCCAACTCCATCCGGCACGGCAGGCGCGCCGAGGCGACGCCCCATCGCACCTCCCGATCGTCCAGCCCCAGGAGCCGGCCCGCCCCGGCGGCGAGGCTCGCGTTTTCGGCCTGGTGGGCGCCGGGCATGGGGGTTGTGAAACCCTCCCACTTGACGCCGTCGTCGAACGCCAGATCGAAAAAAGCGCCGTCGGAGCTTAAGTCCAGGTTCTCGACGCGGGGTGGAGGAAACAAGCCGGCTCCGCGCTCAAGAGCGACGCGCTCGATCTCAGCGCGCGCATCGGGCGAAACGATTTGCGAGATGACGCGGCCTCGCTCCGTGATGATGCCGGCCTTGTCACGCGCAATCTGGGCGACGGAATCGCCGAGCAGATCGGTGTGATCCAGGCCGATCGAGGTGACCACGTCGAGGACGGCGGGACCTACGGCGTTCGTGGCGTCGAACGCACCGCCCAGCCCCGCTTCCAGAACGAGGTATTCACACTCTTCCTCCCTGGCCATCAAAAGCAAAAGCGCGAGCGTCGACTCGAAAAACGAGGGCGGCCCGAACTCGGGCTCTCCCGCCATCTGCGCGGCGGCATCGGCGAGCTCTTTCGCGCATCGGCCGATGAGGCCGGCTTCGGCGAAGCGGCCCCGAATCCAGAAACGCTCGATTATCGAGGTGAGGTGGGGCGAGAAAAAAGCCGCGGTTCTCCTGCCCGACGCCAGGAGTGCCTGCGCTATCATGAGCGCGGTGGAGCCTTTCCCGCTCGTTCCCACGACGTGGACGACCGACTGCCCCGCCGCCGGGACTTCGAGGATTTCATACAAGCGCGCGGCCCGGGTGAGCCCGGGACCTTCCACCCTGATGCCGCGAGGGTCGAAACGCGTGCGCCATGATTTCTTGGGAAGCGCGGCCAGGGCGTTTAGAAAAACCTCCACGCGCCGCAGCGTCTCTATGGGAGCGAGGGAATCTTCCAGAACGGGAGGGGCGAGGATATTTTGGGGCATCTCAATGTCTGAAGTGGCGTCTGCCCATGAAGACCATGGCGATATCGTGCTCGGCCGCCGCCTGGATGACCTCTTCATCGCGCATCGACCCGCCCGGCTGCGCTATCGCCTTCACACCGTGCGAAGCCGCGGCGTCGATACCGTCGCGGAAGGGGAAGAACGCGTCCGATCCCAGGGCGCAGCCGGCGAGGGGCAAGACGGCGCGCTCCGCCGCGAGGCGGGTGGAGTCCACCCGGCTCATCTGGCCCGCGCCCACGCCCACCGTGCCTTCTTTATCGGCCATGACGATGGCGTTGCTCTTCACATGGCGCGCCACGCGCCAGGCGATCCTGAGCGCCTTCTCTTCATCCGCCGAGGGCGCGCGGGGGGTGACGACCTCCCAGCGGAACTCCTCGTCCGAGAGTCGGTCGCGCTCCTGCAAGAGAACCCCGCCGGGTATCGAACGCACGTCCAGCCCTGCGGGCGCGGAATCGCCTCCCAGGCCACCCAAGCGCAGGATTCTCAGGTTTTTCTTCTTCCGCATGATGGCGAGCGCTTCATCGTCGAAATCGGGGGCGACCACCGCCTCGACGAAGAGTTTCCGCATAGCCTCGGCCGTATCCGCATCGACCTTGCGGTTGTAGCCGATCACGCTGCCGAAGGCCGAAACCGGATCGCATGCGAGCGCGCGCTCATAGGCGGCCGGCTGGGTATCGCCCAAACCCACGCCGCACGGATTGGTGTGCTTGATGATGGCGCAGCCCACGCCTTCCAGATCATGCGCGAGTTCGGCGGCGGCGGCGGCGTCGAGCAGATTATTGAAGGAGAGTTCCTTGCCGCCCAGAATCTCGGCATCGCAAAGAGAAAACCCACCCTGGCCACCCAGGCGATAGAGCGCTCCCTTCTGGTGGGGGTTCTCCCCGTAGCGAAGCGTCTGGACGCGGTCGAGATTCATCTCGACCCGCTCGGGAAGCGCGTCTGCATCACCATCATCGAGATAGCCGGATATGGCGGCATCATAGCTCGCGGTGTGGCGAAACGCCTTCAACGCCAGGTCCGCCAGCCAATCGGGCGGGAAACGGCCTCCGTTTCGGATGTGGGCAATGGCGTCCGGGTAATCGTCCGGATCGACGAGCACGGCCACGCGGCCATGGTTCTTGGAAGCCGCGCGCACCATGGTGGGGCCGCCGATGTCGATTTGCTCAATAGCCTCCTCCCGCGTGACGCCGGTCTTGGCGACGGTCTCCCGGAAGGGATAGAGGTTCACCGCCACCAGGTCGATGGGCGCGATGTCGTTCGCCCGCATCTCCTCTTCCTGCTCGGGCAGGAGCGCCAGGATGCCGCCCAGCACCTTGGGATGAAGCGTCTTGACGCGTCCGCCCATGATTTCGGGCTGCCCCGTATAATCGGAAACCTCCCGCACGGGGACGCCCGCATCGCGCAGCGATCTGGCCGTGCCGCCGGTGGACAGCACCTCCCAGCCCGCGTCGGCCAGAGCGGCGCCGAGATCCACGGCGCCTCTCTTGTCGCTCACGCTGATGACGGCGCGGCGCTTCTCGCTCATGGGTTATGCTTCCTCCCGGCGCACTTCGTATCCTTCCTGCAGCAGAAGCTGTATCAGTTGCTCGAGATGCTCGCGCCCGCGCACCTCCATGTGGAGGGTCGAGAGGGTATGGTTGATGGGCACTTCCGTCGAAAGCCTGTCGTGCTCGATGTGGATGATGTTCACCCGGCAATCGGCCACGATTTTCGAAAGACGCATGAGCGCGCCGGGCGCATCGTGCAGCGGCACCTGAATCCGCGCGTAGCGGTTCGCGAGGGCCAGCCCCTTCCCGATAATGCGCGAGAGCAGGTTGACGTCCAGGTTCCCGCCGCTGATCAGCGCGACCACCTTGCCGCTCACCCTGGTTTTCCTCTCGATGAGCGCCGCGAGGGAGGAGGCGCCCGCCGCCTCGCTCAGCATCCGTTCGCGCTCCAGGAGTCCCAGAATGGCGTTGGCCATCGCATCGTCCGAGACCGAGACCACCTGATCCACCAGGTCCTGAATCAGGGGAAAACAAAGTTCCCCGTTTCTCTTGACGGCAATGCCGTCCGCAATCGTCTGGACCGTCTTCGACTCGACGATTCTCCCCGCATCGAGCGAGCGCATGAGCGCCGCAGCGCCCTCCGCCACCACGCCGATGATGCGCACGTCGGGTTTTCGGGTTTTCACCACCGCGGCGAGGCCCGAGATGAGGCCGCCGCCGCCGACGGGGACGAGGATGGTCCCTGCGTCGGGCACATCTTCGAGTATCTCGATGCCCAGCGTGCCCTGGCCCGCGATGACGTCGGGGTGATCGAAAGGCGGTATCATCGTAAGACCGCGATCTTCCTCGTAGGCGCGCGCGCGCGCATAGGCGTCATCGAAGGATGCGCCGAACAGCTCGGTTTCAGCGCCCAGGGCCCGCACGGCGTCGAGCTTGGTGTTCGGCGTGGCTTCGGGCATCACCACAAGTGCCCTGACGCCCAACTGCTTGGCCGCAAAGGCCACACCCTGGGCGTGGTTTCCCGCGCTCGCGGTCACGACGCCCCACTGCAATTGCGCGGGTTCGAGTTTTTGGAGCGCGTACAGGGCGCCGCGCACCTTGAACGAACCCGTCCGCTGAAAATTTTCCGGCTTGAGAAATACCTCGACCCCCAACTGCTCGGAGAAATTCTCGCTGAGACGCGCGGGGGTCGGCCTCAAATGAGGAGATATCGCCTCCGCCGCCTGTGCCGCCTCGGCGGCAATGAGCGTTGGTTCCAGCGCTTTTTGTGATACCTGGGATTCCATGCGCAAGTGTTTTCCCTTGTTCTGTTTGAGCCGAAAAAAGCGCCCCTTACCGCCCCGACGCTCGCCCCTCGAACGGCCACCCCCTATCCGTAGATCGGGAGACACGAGGCGGGCGTTTTCGCGGCCTGCGGAGCGCACGCTTGATTACATATCGACCGGAGCGGGCCTGTAAGCCGGGTTCTGTCACCCGCCGGTGGCGGGCCCGCGGCCATCTATCTGGGACGATGGTTGCCCACCGCCTCAAGCGGCCTACCCGGGGATATCGGACGGGCCGCCCTCGAACATCCCCTTATTTGGCCTTGCTCCGGGTGGGGTTTACCGAGCCAGCCCGGTCACCCGGGCTGCTGGTGCGCTCTTACCGCACCGTTTCACCCTTACCCCGACTCAGCGGGGCGGTTTGTTTTCTGTGGCACTTTCCCGAGGGTCACCCCTGGTGGACGTTATCCACCACCCTGCCCTGTGGAGCCCGGACTTTCCTCCCGCAGCCGAAGCTGCGCGCGGCCGCGCAGCCCACTCCGGTAGATATTTCATACTCCAGCGCCATTGCCGGCACAACCGGCGGCAGACAAGCGGCGTGGCGCCCGCATGGGCCTCTTCAATCCATCCCGCCGTCGATGGCGCGATTGGCGGCGGCATCGGCCGCCGTGTTCTCGCCGCGGCGCACATGGCGCACCTCAATGGAGCCGATCCTCTTGGCCGCTTCCCTCGCCCGCTCATACAAGGGCTTGAGGGCCTTGTTCCTGACCCGGTACTCACCGCTCCACTGGCGAGCCATGAGTTCGGAGTCCGTCACGACTTCCACGCTCTCGGCGCCGAGCTTCACGGCGCGCTCCAGACCCAGCAAAAACGCCTGGTATTCCGCCACGTTGTTCGTCGCCGTGCCCAGATACCTGGTTTCCTCCGCCACGCAATTGCCCGCATCGTCATACAAAAGAGCGGCGGCGCCCGCAGGACCCGGATTTCCCCGCGCGGCGCCATCGGTATGAATCCGCAGGTGACCCGCCTTCATTCCTCGTCCACCGCCGGCAGGCTCAACTCCACGCTCTCACCCTCTTCGTGGTAGTAGAGGATGCGCTTGCAATTCGAGCACGTGTAAATCCTGTCCTCAGAATCCCTGATCTCCAGAAATCGCTTGATGGTTTCCGCCATGCGGCAACCCTGGCAAGTTCGATTAACGACGGCGCAAACAGCCAGCCCCTTCCGGGATTTTCTCAGGCCCTGGTAGCGCTTCAGCCACTCCTCGCTCACGCCGCCTGCGAGGGTTTTCGACTTATCGACCAGCCCGGCTAATTCACGCTCGAAATCCACCCGGTGGTTTTCATATTTCTTCACCTCGCCCTGCACCTTGCCCCGGGCCGTTTCCAGTTCACCGCGCGCGCCGGCTAGCTTCTCCTCGTGCGCCGGCATGCTCTCCATGATCTCGAGAACGGTATCCTCAAGAGCGCTGATCCGGTTCTGATACCCCTCGATCTCCGCACCCAGGGCGCGGTATTCCTCGTTCGTCTTGACGAGTGTCTGCTTGCCGCGCGTGTCTCTCAGCTTCTGATCGAAGGATTGAATTTCGCCCTCCGCTTCGCGCAATTTTTTCCTGGCGGCTTCCACTTCCCGCTCGAGTTGCGCAACGGACGACTCGAAGCCCGTCAAATACCGCTCTTCCTTCTCGATGGATGCGGGAATTCTGGAAATCGCATCACGGCATTGATCCATCTGGACGTCTATCGCCTGAAGCTCCATCAAGGCCGCCAGTTCCGGGTGCACTACGTCATGCTCCTCGCATCGTCAGGATATCAACCAGAAATCGCGTGGTGGGCCCACCTGGATTCGAACCAAGGACCAGCCGGTTATGAGCCGGCGGCTCTACCGCTGAGCTATGGGCCCGATAGCAACGCGACCGTCAAGAGGGACGCATCGGGAGATCGGTGCGTCCTCCGCCTCGGGCGCCGCCCGTTCGCTGTGCATATATGGCCCCGCGCGCGTTCAATGTCAATCGCGCGAGGTTTTCGGCTTAAACTTCCTCTTCGATGAAACTCTTGAGCTTCTTGCTCCGCGAAGGATGGCGGAGTTTCCTGAGCGCTTTCGCCTCAATCTGGCGGATGCGCTCGCGGGTGACGTCGAAATCCTGCCCCACCTCCTCGAGCGTGTGCTCATTCTCCGCGCCGATGCCGAAACGCTTGCGCAATACCTTCTCCTCGCGCGGGCTCAAGGTCTGGAGCACTTTCTGGGTCTGTTCCTTGAGATTCAGTTTTATAACGGAGTCTTGCGGAACCTCGGCCTTCTTGTCCTCGATGAAGTCTCCCAGCTGGCTGTCTTCTTCCTCGCCGATGGGCGTTTCGAGGCTGATGGGCTCCTTGGCGATCTTGAGCACCTTTCTCACCTTGTCGACAGGCATATCCATCTTCACGGCGATTTCCTCGGGCAGCGGCTCGCGCCCGAGTTCCTGAATGAGCTGCCTCGAGGTGCGGATGAGCTTGTTGATGGTCTCGATCATGTGTACGGGGATGCGGATCGTCCGCGCCTGATCGGCAATCGCCCGGGTGATGGCCTGGCGGATCCACCAGGTGGCGTAGGTGCTGAACTTGTAGCCGCGCTTGTACTCGAACTTGTCCACCGCCTTCATCAGGCCGATGTTGCCCTCCTGAATCAGGTCCAGGAACTGAAGCCCCCGGTTCGTGTATTTCTTGGCGATGCTCACGACAAGGCGCAGATTCGCCTCGGCGAGCTCTTTTTTCGCCCGGCGATCCTTGCGGCGGCCGCGGCGTATCATCTTCAGGGAATTCTCCAGATCCTCGCGCGAGGCGCCCGCCGCTTTTTCCGTCGTACGGATTCTGCGGCGCACGTTTTTGATGCGGCGATCATATTCCGCGAGAATGCTGACGGGAATGCGCTTCTCCCCGACGGTCCGAATCGGCGGACCATTCTTGCCCTTTGACCTGGTGACCTCCCGAATCACGGCCCGGAGCTCGGGTTCCTCCATTTCCACCTGCCGGAGATATCCCTCGATCTCCTCTTGATATTTACGCATCGTCTCGACATAGGACCTCACCCGTTCGGCGATGCTGTCGACGCGCTCGGGCCGCAGGTTCATCTCGCGGATGCAGGCCGCCACCCTGTCACGTGCTCTCTGCAAGTTAACGGGCTTGTCTTTCTCCGTTTTTCTCTTCTCCAGGGTGCGGAGTTGCGTTTTCAGCCTGGTCACGAGTTTGAGGATGCGCCGCTTGTCCTCTTCATAGGTGGGCTTTTCCCTCTCCTCATCATCCGAGGCCGCCTCGTTCGTGACGACGACGAGTTCGGTCACGCCGAGATCGCCTTTCTTGAGCTGTTCGGCCAACTCCAGAACGGCGTCGATCGCCACCTGGGTGCTCACCGTCGCCTGGCATACTTCGAGCTGGCCCTCCTCGATCCTCTTGGCGATCGCGATTTCGCCCTCCCGGCTCAGCAGGGGGATCTGCCCCATCTCGCGCAGGTACATGCGCATGGGGTCGTCGGTTTTCCCGTATGTGGAATCATCGAACGAACTAATCGTCTCCGACCCTTCTTTCGCCGGACTCGCCGATTCGCTCTTTTTCTTGGCGGCGCGCTTCTCCGCCGATTCGCTGTCGAGAATCTCGATGTCCATGTCGCTGAAGAGCACCATGATGTCATCGATGACCTCGGGCGAGGTCACGTCGGGCGGTAAAACGTCGTTGACCTCTTCGTAGGTGAGAAAGCCCTTCTCCTTACCGAGGTCGATAAGATTCTTGACGTCATTTACTTTCTTTTCTTTTTTCGCCTGCGTCGCTTGCGCCAATGTCACTCTCCTCTTCATCCGGCCAGACAGCCCGGCCACTGCGAATCTATAAAAACGCGAATACCCTCAAAAACGCTTCAACGCGGAGAGGCCGCTCGCTGCCGCTCGCGCAAAAGCGCGTTTTTCCGCTCCAGGAGTTTCCACATTTCAGCGGAATCCTCCCCCTCTTCCTTGCGCGTCTGCTCGATGCGCTTCATCAAATCCTCTTCCGTCTTCCGGCGGCGGCGCTCCTTGAGCCTCTCGATACAATCGAAAAGTTCCGCCTCGACTTCTTCGGGTTCCACCTCCACGACGGCCAACTCCACCACCAGGGCGCGTGCGGCAGCGCTCTCCAGCCTGTCTGCAATGGAAGCCGCCGTGAGCGAGGCCGCATCCTGGGATTTCATAAGGGAGAGGACCTCGTTTACCGCCTCGTCGGTCATCAGTTCGTCGGGCACCTCGGACGCCAACTCCGGCTTCATGAGCAAGAGCTGCAAGGCGTCCGTCTCGAATTTTGGACGCTCAAGGTTCTCGCCCAACAGATCGACCTTTTTTTCTTCTCCCCGGGGCGAACTTTCCCGGGCGTTTTCCGCCAGCAACCTCCTCACCATGGCCGTCAGCGTGGGATATGGAATCCCGAGCTGATCTTCCACCAATGCCAAATATTGGTCCTGAACGCTGCGGTGGCAAGCCCCGAGTATGGGCAAAAGCCGCTGGATGGCCTCGATTTTCTCGGCCTGGCTCGCGCCCGCGGCGATTCCGGCCATCGCGGTCCGGACGGTGTTCTCCAAGATGCCCTCCGCGTCGGCGAGGAGCTGATCGAAGTCATCCGCTCCGTTTTCTCCCAAAAACGTATCGACGTCGCGCCCCTCGGGCAGGTTCACCACCTTGAGGCGCACGGCGCCCGCACCGTCGCGGTCGATGAAATTCTTGCGCAGCACGTCGCTGGCCACGAGCAGATCGGGCGCGCCCGCGAGGCCGAGCATCCGCCCCGCCACCGAACCCGCACGCTCCGAAGCCGCGAGACCCGCGGCATCGGGATCAAAGACGAACACGAGTTCCTCGGCGTGCGCCCGCAGGCTCCTGATGTGCTCGGCGGTCAGAGCCGTGCCGAGAGGCGCCACGGCCTCCCGGAACCCGTGCCGCCAAAGCGATATGACGTCGAAATATCCCTCCGTCACCAGGACGCGCTTTTTCTCGCGAATCGCCTCCCTGCCCTCATAAAAGCCATACAGCGTCCTGCCCTTCCTGAAGAGCGCCGTATCCGGTGAATTCACGTATTTCGCGGTGGCGTGGCGGGAATCGCTGTCGGGCAGCGAACGCCCGCCGAAGCCCACAATCTCGCCCTCGTGGTTGCGGATGGGGAACATGATGCGGTCTCTGAAGCGATCGTAAAACCCGCTCCCGTCTTCGCGCCGCACCGCGAGGCCCGCCTCCGCGAGGTCACCGGGAGACACCCCCCTTTTGCCCGCCGCCTTGATGAGGGCGTCCCAGCGCGGGGGGGCGAATCCGACTCGAAACCTGTCGAGGGCGTCATCCGTAACGCCGCGCTCCTCCAGATACTTACGGCCCCGCTCGCCCGGATTGCTCTCGAGCGCCGCCCGGAAGAAATCGGCCGCCAGGCGATTCGCAGCCAGCATCTTCTGGCGCGCGTCGGGCTTCTGGGGACTCCGCTCCCCCGAACCCTCATAGCGGGATAGATCGATTCCCTGGCGCTTCGCCAGACGCGAGAGCGCCTCGGGGAAAGTCATCCCCTCGTGCTGCATCAGGAACTGAAAGACGTTGCCCCCCGCCCCGCAGCCGAAGCACTTGTAGATGCCCATGCGCGGGTTCACGTTGAACGAAGGCGTCTTCTCGTCATGGAACGGACAGAGGCCCTTGTAGTTCGTCCCCGCTTTCTTGAGGCGCACGAACTCGCCGACGACGTCTTCAATCGGAGCGCCGTCCCTTATCTGATCGACCACCTCTTCAGGCACTCGTCCCATTCGCACATCCTCATCCCGAAAAGCAAAACATCAGCGCAGGGCCAACTCCACGTTCGTGACGCCCCAGCCGCCCTCTTCGGGCCGGGCGGGGCCGAACTTCGACACGAGCGCATGTTCCTGCAGGCGCTCGGCGACCACCTTGGAGAGCACCCCCTCCCCCTTGCCGTGAACGATGCGGACCGACGCGATTCCCACGAGCGCGGCGTCATCGAGATATTTGTCCACCATTTCGACGGCGCGTTCGGCGCGCACGCCGCGCAACTGAAGCTCGGGCGAGAAATCACCTCCCCTCGATTCGACGTCGTGCGTCACCGTGCTCTTGCGTGAAGGCGCGCCCGGCGCATCGTCCAGAACTTCCACCACACTCAAGGACAGGCGCAGGGATTTGCCGTTCACCGTCACCGTCAGCTCGTCTTCTCCGTGAAGGGCGGCCACCTCGCCCGTGCAGTTCATGAGCGGGATGCGCACCCGGTCTCCTTTGCGACACGATATCGGCGCGCGCGGCGCCGCCGTCTCTTCCCTCCGGGGCAGCGCTTCATCGATTCCGGCGCTTATCTCGCGGATGCGATCGCGGGCGATACGCTTGGCTTCCTCCATTTCGAGCGCCCCGCGCATCTCGTTCAGGAGGTCATCGGCCTCGCGCCTCAAGTCCTTGAGGAACCGGGCCGCGTCATCGCCCCTCCTGCGCGCTTCCTCGCCCAATTCGCATTCGAGTTCTCTCTCGCGCTCTTCGAGCAGCGCCCGGCGGGCCGAGAGGTCGGCCTCTTTTTCTTCCATCTCGCGCTGCTGATCGGATAGATTCGCCATCAGGCGATCCACCTGGACGGGGCCTTTCATGAGCAGCGCATCCGCGCGCGAGAGCACGGATTCGGGCAAGCCCATCATCTGCGCTACCGACATGGCGTTGCTCGGCCCGGCCGCGCCCATGCGGATCCGGTAGGTGGGCGAGAGGTCATCGGCGTCGAACTCCACCGACGCGTTCTCGGCGTGCGCGGCCCCATAGGCGTAGTGCTTGAGGGCGTCGTGGTGTGTCGTCACGATGCAAAGCGCGCCGCGCGCCGCCAGGTGTTCGAGCACGGAGACGCCGATGGCCGAACCCTCCGCCGGGTCGGTGCCGGAGCCCAACTCGTCCAGGAGCACGAGCACGCCCTCTCTCGCCTCGCGCACCGCGCCCGAGACGCGCGCCATGTGGCCCGAGAAGGTGCTCAGGTTCTGCTGGATGTCCTGCTCATCCCCGATGTCGGCGACGAGCGTCTTGAAGACGGGGAGCGCGCTCTCGGGCGCAGCCGGTATGGGCAGGCCGCACTGGTGAAGCGCCACGCAAAGGCCCACCGTCTTGAGGGCCACCGTCTTGCCGCCCGTGTTGGGCCCCGTGATGAGGAGCTGGCGCACTCCGTCTTTCCCGACCTCGAGATCGATGGGCACCACCTCTTCTTTCGGCACCGCGCCGACGCCCGCCGTGAGGAGGGGATGACGCGCGGCTCTCAACCGGATGCCTTCGTCCGCGCTCGCCTGCGCGCGCGCGCCGCGCCAATCGACCCCCAGGCGCGCTTTCGCCCAGATGAGATCGAGCCCGGCCAGGCATTGCACCAGATATACGATGGACTCGCGCGCCTCCATGACCTCCGCGGTCAACTCGCGCAGGATTCTCTCCACCTCCGCGCGCTCGGCCTCGCGCTCCTCGGCGATGGCGTTGTTCACGGGCACCGCCGAAAGCGGCTCGACAAAGAACGTCTCCCCGCTCGCGGAGCGATCCTGTATGACGCCCTCGAAGGAGCGCTTGAAAGTCGTTTTGGCGGGAATCAGATACCGCTCGCGCCGCTGAACGATCAGGTTTTCCTGAATCGCATTCGGGTGCGCGGTCATTACCCCCTCGAGCAGGCGGCGTATCTCGGCCCTGAGCGCGCGCTGTTTCGTTCTCGATTCCTGGAGTTCGGTGCTCGCGTCGTCGCGCACCTCGCCGCGCTCATCGAGAATGCGCCGGATTCGCGCGGCCAGAGGATACTGCATGTCCGCGCCGTGAATGCGCATCCTGAGCCTGGGCAGCCTCTCGGCGCGCTCTTCCACGAAGCGGCGGGCGCCTGAGGCGAGGTTCAGCAGTGAGAGAATCGAGAGGAATTTCTCGCCTTCGAGGTTCCCTCCCCTGCGCCTGATGTCCTCGAGCCATTCTTCGGGGTCATCGAACGCTGCCAGCGGCATGTATTCACCGGCGCCGAGGAGAGCCACCGCTTCATCGGTCTCATCGAGCAGGGTATCGACCTCGAAAGACGAGGTGGCCGGGAGGAGCGCCGCGGCCGCCGCCGCGCCGGATGCGGAAGCGCAGCGAACCGCCAGCAGCTTCAGAACACTCGCGAATTCAATGCCTTGCAGTGTGCGATCATCCATCAACCATCATCCATGGATAATTGACTCAACGATGAGTCATGCGCTTCGCCCGATATCGGGACAAAACGGCGTATTCAAGAAATCTCGATTGAAAATCAGGCGGTTCTTTTTCGGCATGTCTCCGCGGAACCAGCCAGAAAATGCCGATGGGGCGAAGTGTACTCCGGGTCCTTTTCGTCGATCGTTCTTCAAGACGGGCCGAAGAACGGAATGTATATGAAGAAAATAAGGGGGACGACCCTCGTCATCCCGCATCTTTTTGAAATTCAAGAGCTTATAAACTTCAACCGCTCAGATTGCGCAATAATCCCATTATCAGGAGTCAATATAGGAACCAAGCGTGAATCTGTCAAGGATAATACAAATAATTAAATTTCGCCGCTTCGGGCGGGAAACAGTCCTATTTGGAGATTGTTGAAAAAAAAACCACCTCGGCCGTAATTGGCCACTACCGTCATTCCGGCGAAAGCCGGAATCCATTTTACGCCTTTCGTCAGGGTTCCCGCGCATTGGCGGGGAGTGAAACGCCGTCTTTCATTCACCCGCACCCGCAAATGGATTCCGGCTTTCGCCGGAATGACGAACGAAAACCAAATTCGTTGTGGGTCTCGAGAAGCCAGTTCCGACCGCAGAGGGAGGAACCGCCGCCTACCGTAGTGGGCCGTTCTTGTGAACGGCCCAAGGTCGCGACCTGTCCCTACTACAACAAACGTAAACCCTCCCGCATTGGGCTTTTTCAACAACCACGTATGCGGTTTCTGTGCGCCCCCTCGAATGACGACTGTAGGGGCGTCGAACTTCCCTCTTCGGGAAGTTCGACCGTGCCCGCCCGTCGGCCATATTCACCACGATACAGGACAGGCTCAGAGGCCTGTCCCTACAAACCTTCTGCTTGCAGGGTTCCCATACGGGGTTTTTCAACAACCCCTACCTCTCGGACTCGGGTCTCCCGCCGCGCCCGAACCGGCGCGCGAGTTCCGCAAAAACGCGCCCAGGCGGCACGCCGCGCGCGGCCATACCCACCAGGGTGTGGAACCACAAGTCGGCCACCTCGTTCGTTATCGCGCCCGCGTCGTCGTCTTTCATCGCCATGACAACTTCGGCGGCTTCTTCGTCTATCTTCTCCAGCACCCGCTCCTCGCCCTTCGCGAACAGGCGCGCCACATAGCTCGAATCCGTATCGCCCGCCTCTTTCCTCTCCAGGATCAGGCGATACACAGATTCGAGCAGGTTCTGATCGAATTCGAGCGGCTCCCCGCCCTCTTCCCGCCCGGGGGCGGGCACTTCGTTGAAGAAACACGACATCCGGTTCGTGTGACAGGCCGGCCCGTCGGGCCTTACGATGAACACCAGCGCATCCGCGTCACAATCGAGCCTCGCAGAAACGAGACGCAGAAAGTTTCCCGAGGTCTCGCCCTTGTGCCAAAGCTCCCCGCGGGAGCGCGACCAGAAGTGGACGGTTCCCTTCTCGAGCGTCAAGCGCAGCGATTCCTCGTTCACCCAGGCGAGGGTCAGGACCTGCCCCGTCGCCGCGTCCTGGCAGATGGCGGGGGCCAGACCCTGCTCGTTCCACTTGACCTCGGGGATTTCCATCTCGCTCACAACCTCACCTCCACACCGCGATCGCGCAGATAGACTTTCACCTCCTCGACCGAGTAATCGCCAAAGTGAAATATCGAGGCGGCCAGAACGGCGTCGGCGCAGCCTTCTTCCAGGCCCTCGTACAGATGCGCGAGGTTTCCCACGCCGCCCGAAGCGATGACGGGCACGCTCACCCGCTCGGCAATCGTGCGCGTAAGGGCCAGGTCATACCCGTCCTTGGTGCCATCCCTGTCCATGCTGGTGAGGAGAATCTCGCCCGCGCCCAGCGCGCACGCTTCCTCCGCCCAGGCCACGGCGTCCTGGCCGGTGGGGCGCGAGCCCCCGTGCGTGAACGCCTCCCAATGGAGCGTATCTCCATCGCCCGGGACGCGCTTGGCGTCGATGGCGCACACGATGGTGGAACTTCCGTAGCGCTCCGCCGAGCGCTTGAGGACGCCCGGGTCCCTGAGCGCCGCACTGTTGATGCTCACCTTGTCCGCGCCCGCCCGAAGCAAATCGCGCACGTCTTCCTCCTCGCGTACGCCGCCGCCCACCGTGAGGGGAACGAACACGCGCTCCGCCGTGCGGCGCACCATGTCGAGCAGGGTGCCGCGCTTTTCCTTCGAAGCCGTGATGTCGAGAAAGCAGATTTCATCCGCCCCCATCTCGTCATAATGCGCGGCGCACTCCACGGGGTCGCCCGCGTCGCGCAGGCCCTCGAAATTCACGCCCTTCACCACGCGGCCCTCTTTCACGTCGAGGCAGGGAATGATTCGCTTGGCTAGCAAGAGAGCATCTCCATCGCCTTTGGAAAATCCATGGTCCCCTCATAGAGGGCGCGCCCCACGACGGCGCCGATGACGCCCACCTCTTCCAGGGGAATGAGTTTTTCCACGTCCTCCAGCCTGCTCACCCCCCCTGCGGCGATGACGGGCAGGCCGCAGGCCTCCGCGAGCGCGGCGGTGGGGGCGGGGTCGAAGCCCTCCAGCGTGCCGTCGCGCCTGATGTCGGTGAAGATGATTCCCGCCAGGGGAAGATGGGCGAAGCGGTTCGCCAGCGATTCGGGCGATACCGAATCGCCCTCCTCCCAGCCCGAGATTCTCACTTCCCCGTCCCTGGCGTCGATGCCCAACAGAATTCTGCCGGGATTCGCACGGGCGGCGGATTCGAGGAATTCAGGGTTTCTGAGCGCGCTCGTGCCTAGGATGACGAAGCTCGCCCCCGCCTCCAGGACAGCCGCGAGCGAATCTTCCGTGCGAACGCCGCCGCCGAACTCCACGGGAACGTCCACCGTCTCGGCCACTTGGGCCAGAACGTCGATGTGGGCGGGCGCACCGTCAAAGGCGCCGTCGAGATCGATGAGGTGCAGGCGCCGCGCTCCCTGCTCCACCCAGCGCAGGGCCCAAGCCACCGGGTCGTCGCCGTAGACGATCTCACGCCCCTTCTGGCCCTGGATGAGCCGCACGCATTTGCCGCCCTTGAGATCGACCGCCGGAATGAGAAGCAAAACGCCACCCCCGAGATGATGTCCGCGTTCGTGTTGCGCCTCTCATTAAACCCAAACGGGTTTTATTGCAAACGCTTATGCGAACTTCTTGCGGAAAAGGGGGCAAAGGCGCGCCCGAGGGGCTGATCTCAGGGGGTTGTTGGAAAAGTCCTGATTTCGTGATTCGGTAGATGACCCCAAGGTTTTTCACTCCCCCCTTGAGGAGGAGTCAACGAGGCAAGGGCGAAGCCCGCAGGCGAGTTGGTGGGGGGTATAATTCGGAATGGCGATAAAACGCATTTTACCCCCCACCGATTCAGCCTTCGCATAAACCGCTCGGCTTCATCGACTCCCCCTCAAGGGGGGAGTGTCTGGTTGGCGCTTTGCAAGGGTGGAGGGATATATCCTCTCTCCCGCTCGACTACATACGCCGAATTACGAAATTGGGACTTTTTCAACAACCCCTACGCGGATGCGGCTTTATGCGAGCGGCAGATATCGACGAATTTCTTCAATATCCCCAGACCGAGCGCGCCGCTTTTCTCCGGGTGGAACTGGGTGGCGAAGAGGTTTTCCCTGTGGACGCTGGCGATGAAGGGCACGCCGAAATCGCACGTCGCCGCGATCCAGGGCCGCGCGGATTCTGAGGGCTCCGCATAGTAGGAGTGGACGAAGTAGAAATGCGCGCCCCTCGGCACGCCAGCGAGAATCGGCGATTCGCCCAGAAACTCGGGCTGGTTCCAGCCCATGTGCGGGACCTTCAAGGGCAGCGCGCCGCCGTTTTCGGTCATCCCCTCGGGAAAGCGCCTCACGCGCCCGGGCAGGATTCCCAGGCCTGGCGTGGAGCCGAACTCCTCGCTCTCCTCAAAAAGAATCTGGAGGCCGAGGCATATCCCGAGATAGGGGACGCCCCCCTCGATGGCGCGGCGCAATGGCCCTGTGAGGCCGGCGCTCTCCAGGGCGCCCATGCACTCCGGAAAACCGCCCACGCCGGGCAGGATGACGCCCCTGGCCGCCTCCAGCACCTCGGGGTCGTCGCTCAGCACCGCCTCGGCGCCTATTTTGGCCAGAGCGTTCCTCACGCTCAGGACGTTCCCCATGCCGTAGTCGACCACGACGATATCGGCCGTCATGCTGCTCCTCCTGATTGGGCTGTTGAAAAAGCCACCTCGCTCGTCATTCCCCCGCCCTGAAAACGAACCCCCCCTACCCCCCCTTGACAGGGGGGCAAGAAAAAGCAAAACCCCCTCTGCCCGGCGGGGCCATTGCCTCGGCGGGGGCGCATCGCCTTTTTATACCCCCCTGTCAAGGGGGGGTAGGGGGGGTTGCTTTTCCAGTCGAGAAGGGCGCCCCTTCCACCCCCGGAAAAGGGAACTTTTTCAACAACCCCATGATGATGAGACCCCTAAAGGCCGTCTTATAAAACGCCCTTCGTGCTGGGTACGCTCGCGTCTCTCGGATCGAGCGCGACGCCTGTGCGCAAGGCCCGCGCAAAACCCTTGAACACGGCTTCGACCATGTGGTGGCTGTTGTCCCCGTAGCAGACCTCGATGTGGAGGTCGACTCCCGCGTGGGTGGCCACCGACCAGAAGAACTCGCGCACAAGCGAGGTGTCGAACTCGCCTATCTGGGCTTCGGGGAACGCGGCGCGGAAGACGAGGTTTCCCCTTCCGCCGAAATCCGCCGCCACGTGAACGAGCGCGTCCATCATGGGCAGCCGCACGTCGGCGTAACGGGTGATGCCCGCCCGGTCGCCGAGCGCCTTCGCCAGCGCCCTCCCCAGGATTATTCCAATGTCCTCCACCGTGTGGTGGCCGTCGACGTCGAGGTCTCCCTTGCCGCGGACGGTCAAATCCACCAGCCCGTGGCGGGCGATCTGGGCGAGCATGTGGTCGAAAAATCCCAGACCTGTATTGATTTCGGCCTCGCCCGCGCCGTCCAGGTTGACCGCGACGGTAAAATCGGTCTCCTTCGTCTTTCTGCTCACGCGCGATTTTCTCTGTATGGCTCCCGTAGCCACCTTCTCTCTCCCGGCGGATGGAAAATTTCAGTGAAACCGCCGCCTTTCGGCAGCGCGATTATGCTTGATCCGGGCGCGTCCCGCCAGCGCCCCTTCGGGGAATTGTTGAAACGCCCCGAATAAGGAGAGCGCTAGAATTCACTCCCCCCTTGAGGGGGAGTCGAAGAGCTGAGGGCGTAAGCCCGAAAGCGATTCGGTGGGGGGTATAATTCGGAATGGCGATAAAACGCATTTTACCCCCCACCGATTCAGCCTTCGCATAAACCGCTCGGCTTCATCGACTCCCCCTCAAGGGGGGAGTGATTTTTCTCTCTCGTCAGTTGGCTCCATACGCCGAATCACGAAATCAGGACTTCTTCAACACCCCCCTCAGGATGCGCCGCGCCTCAGCCGCAAGGCCCGCGCGTGCGCGGGCAGGCCCTCGAGATCGGCGAGCCTCGCCGCGGGTTCGGCCAGCCGCGCGGCGGCGGCCTCATCGAAACACACCTTGCTCGTCCACTTGATGAAGTCATACACGCCGAGCGGCGAGGCGAAGCGCGCCGCTCCTCCGGTGGGAAGCACGTGGTTGGGGCCTGCGACGTAATCTCCCAGCGGAACCGGACTCCAAGGCCCGCAGAATACGGCCCCGGCATTTCGAATCTCCGCGGCCGCCTCTTCGGCGCGCTCCATCAAAATCTCCAGGTGCTCGGGCGCCAGCATCTCCGCCACCTCGAGCGCCTCCTCGCGCGATGCCGCCTCGATGATGGCGCCGCGATTCTCCAAAGCCTGCGCCATCTCCCCGCTCCTGGGGGCTGTGCGCAACTGGCTTTCCACTTCCCGCTCCAGGGCGTCGGCCACGTCCACACCCACGCAAACGCCCACCGCCATCGCCTGCGCGTCGTGCTCGGCCTGGGCGAGCAGGTCCGCCGCCGCCCATTCGGCCAGGGCCGCATCGTCCAGGAGCACGACCACCTCGCTCGGCCCCGCATCTTTATCGATTTCCACGCGCCCGCGCACGATGCGCTTCGCAGCGGCGACGTATACGTTGCCCGGCCCCACTATCTTGTCCACGCGGGGGACGCTCTCCGTACCGTACGCCATCGCGGCGACCGCCTGCGCGCCGCCGACGCGCACGACGCGTTCGAGACCCGCCAGGGAAGCCGCCGCCAGCACCGCGGCGGGCACCTCGCCGTCCGGGCCAGGCGGCGTGCACAGAACCAGCTCCTCGACGCCCGCGGCGCGCGCGGGAGTCGCGTTCATGAGCACCGTGGAGGGGTAGGCCGCCGTTCCCCCGGGCGCATACAGACCCACGCTCGCGAGCGCGGTGGGTTCGAGCGAAAGCCGCTCGCCGGGCGCAGGTTCGACATTGATTGTCCGGGGCACCTGCTCCGCGTGGAACGCGCGAATCCGCTCCTCGGCCAGTTTCAGGGCGTCAAGCGTATCGGACGGCAGCGCGTCGAGCGCGCGCGCCATCTCCTCCTCGCCTACGACGAGGCTCCCGGCGTCCAAGGAAACGCCGTCGAACTCTCGCGTCAGATCGATAAGCGCGTCATCCCCCTCGGCGCGGACGCGCTCGATAATGGCGCGTACACCGGCCTCGACGCGTGAAAACGCATCCTCCCCGCTCAGGGAGAGGCGCTCGATCCCGGCGGCGAAATCCTCCGACCCGCAGCTGAAGCGCCTCACGCCTTCTCCCCACCCGACGCCGCCCCCGCGTCGTTACCGGATCGGTGTTGGGCTGTGGGGATCACCCCCTTCAATTGTTCGATGATCGCGCTCACCTTCTTGTAGTTCGTCTTCAAGCTCGCACGGTTGGCGATGAGCCTGGCGGTCGCGCTGAATATCTCGCGAATCGGCGCTAGCCCGTTGGCCCGCAGCGTTCCGCCGGTGTCCACCAGATCCACAACCAGGTCCGCCACTCCCGTGGCAGGCGCGATTTCCACGTTGCCGTAGAGACGGATAATCTTGGCCTGAACCCCCATCTGCTCGAAAAACCGGGTGGTGATGGCCGGAAACTTCGTCGCCACGCGCAGCGAGATTCGTCCGTTCAGGTCCGCCCAGGTCATTCCCTCGGGCGCCGCCACCATGAGGCGGCACGGCGCCACCTTCAAGTCCAGGGGTTCGTATACGTCGCGCCCCTGTTCGAGCAATACGTCGCGCCCGATGACGCCCAAATCGGCGGCCCCGCGCTCCACGTAGATGGGCACGTCGTGGTTTCTCAGAATCAATACCCGGATCCCCGTTTTCGCATCGCGAAGGATGAGCTTTCGGGATTTATCCGATATCGGTTTGGACAATACTCCCGCCTTCACCAGACATTCGGTAGCTTCGGTGAAGATTCTGCCCTTGGGCAGGGCGATGATCAGTTCTTTTTCCTGGTTCTCTTTCATCACGACTCCACTTCGCGCCGGATATCCGCGCCGAGTTCTCTCAACCTCTCCTCGAGCCGCTGATATCCCCTGTCGATATGATATACGTTGCGGACGATGGTTTCTCCATCCGCCGCCAGTCCCGCCAGAACGAGCGAGGCGCTCGCCCTCAAGTCGGTCGCCGTCACCGAAGCGCCGGCGAGATGCGCCACGCCCTCGATGTGCGCCGTCCGGCCGTCGATATGGATCCGCGCGTTCATTCTGGCAAGCTCGGCGGCGTGCATGAAACGGTTCTCGAAGATGGTCTCCGTGAGCACGCAGGTTCCGCCGGCCAGCGTCATCAGCGCCATGAACTGGGCCTGTAAATCCGTGGGAAACCCGGGATAGGGCGCCGTCTTCACGTTCACGGGCCGCACGGAGCCGTCGCCGCGCACGCGAATCCAGTCCGCACCTTCCGACACCTCGAGACCGGCCTCGCTCAGCTTGAGCGCCAGCGCATGCACCTGCTCCGGCTCGCAATCCGTTATCCTCAAATCCCCACCCGTGATGGCGGCGGCAATCATGAGGGTGCCCACCTCGATGCGGTCCGCGGGAACGGCCGCGTCGTAGCCCGCGAGAGAATCCACCCCCTCGATTTCAACCACGGGCGTGCCCGCGCCGCTCACCCTGGCACCCATCCGGTTCAACAAATCCGCGAGCGCAACCACTTCGGGTTCCAAAGCGGCATTCTCAAGAACGGTGACGCCTTTCGCCAGAGTGGCCGCCATCATCAGATTCTTCGTGCCCGTCACCGTCGTAAGGTCGAACGAAATCCGCGCTCCGGTAAGTTTCCGGGACCTGGCCTCGATGTAGCCCTGCTCTATCTGGATCTCCGCCCCCATGGCGCTCAGGCCCTTCAGGTGCTGATCGATGGGCCTCGCTCCGATGGCGCAGCCGCCCGGAAGGGAGACGCGGGCCGAGCCGAAGCGCGCCAGCAACGGCCCCAGCACCAGGATGGAGGCCCGCATCGCCTGCACCAGCTCATAGGGCGCGACACCGCCGGTGATGTTCGTGGCGTCCAGGGAGATGCGCCCGGGTGATTCTTCGCGCGTCTTGACGCCGAATTCGCCCAGAAGCCCCAAAATCGTGTTCGTATCACGCAAGTCCGGAACGCGCCACGCATGGCTTACGCCACCTGCCAGGATGGCGGCGGCCAGAATCGGCAAAGAGGCGTTCTTGGAGCCCGACGCCTCGGCCTCGCCGCGCAGCGGCCTGCCTCCCCGGATACGAAATCGCTCCAAAATCAAGCCCTCTTCAGTCCCAAAACCCTCTCGCGCCCGGCGAGGTCTTTATGGCGCCTCGCCGCGCGATAGCTTCCCCGTTGTACCGACAAAGTCTCCGCTTCCGCCATCTGGCGCGGGTCCATCTCGATCAGCAGGAAACCCCCGCGCACGAGATATCCGGGCGCCTCCTCGATAATGCGCCGGATGAGGTCCATCCCGTCCACGCCGCCGTCCAGAGCAAGGCGCGGCTCGAACGATGAGACTTCCGGCATCAAGCCATCGAGTTCACCCGTAGCCACATAGGGCGGGTTCGAGGCGATCAGGTCGAACTCTTCTCCCCTGGCGAGCGCTTCGAACAAATCGGAGGCCAGCAAACTCGTTCGACTTTCAAATCCGAGCCTCTCCGCGTTTCGCCTCGCCACCCCGAGCGCCTTCGGGCAGAGGTCGAGCAAGGTGATGCGCACTTCGTGCAATTCACTCGCAATCGCCAGCCCCACCGCGCCGCTGCCGCATCCTACGTCGAGTACCTTGCTTTTTCCGCCTTTTCCCAAAAGCGCCGCGGCGCGCTCGACGAGAAGCTCTGATTCGGGCCTTGGAATCAGCACGTCGGGCGAGACGAGGAATGAGGTGGACCAGAACTCCCGCTCGCCTGAAATGTAAGCCATCGGTTCGCGGGCCATTCTCCTTTTCGCCAGGGACCCGACCCGCGCGAGTTCCTCTGCGGAGACCACTTTTTCAGGATGCGCGTGGAGATGCGCCCCCTCGCAGCCTAATACCATAGCCAGGATGAGCCGCGCATCCAGCCCCGGCGAATCCACACCCGCCTCGGCGAACCGTTCTTTCAGACAGGAGAGCAGAGCACGCACTTTTGTTCCGGTTCCGCTTTGCGCCGCAAGAGGAGGAATGATCATTCCGCGGGGCGGGCTTCCGTGCTTTCTTCCAGTTCGGCCAGACGCTCCGCCTCGCGGCTTTCGATGACCCGTTTGACCATCTCGTCGATCCCTCCCTCCATGAAGCCGGGAAGACCGTGGAGGGTGAGGCCGATGCGGTGATCGGTAATCCTGTCCTGGGGAAAGTTGTAGGTCCTGATCCGCTCGCTCCTGTCCCCGCTGCCCACGAGGCTCTTGCGCTGCGCGGAACGCTCGGACATCTGCTTCTGGATTTCCATGTCCAGCAGGTGGGCCGAGAGAATCTTCATGGCCTTGGCGCGGTTCTTGTGCTGGCTCTTCTCGTCCTGACAGGTGACGACGAGGCCGGTGGGCACATGGGTGACCCGAACGGCGGAATCGGTCGTGTTCACGCTCTGGCCCCCGGGACCTGAGGAGCGGTAGACGTCGATCCGCAAGTCCTTCTCGCCGATGTCGAGCGCAATCTCGTCCGCTTCGGGCAGCACGGCCACCGTGGCGGCGGAGGTGTGGATTCTGCCCTGCGTCTCGGTGACGGGCACCCGCTGAACGCGATGCGTCCCGCTCTCATAGCGCAGGCGGCTGTAGGCGCCCGCTCCCCTGATGAGCGCGGAGACTTCCTTCAAGCCGCCCAGGTCGCTCTCGCTCTTGCTCAACTCCTCCACCCCCCAGCCCTGGAGTTCGGCGTAGCGCACGTACATGCGGTACAAATCGGCCGCGAAGAGCGCGGCCTCCTGCCCGCCCGTACCCGCGCGAACTTCGAGGATGACGTTTTTCTCATCGTTCGGGTCCCTGGGCAGCAGAAGCCGGCGCAGCCTCTCCTCTACTTCTTCCATCTTCGCGCCCGCGTCCTCGAGTTCCGCCCGGGCGAGTTCGCCCATCTCCGGATCCCCATCCTCGAGCAGGACCTTCGCCTCCTCGATGGCGGTTTCGTACCCCCGCCATTCCTCATAGGCCTGGACGACGTGTGAGAGTTCCTTGTGCTCGCGCGCGGTCTGCTCGAATTTCTTGCGGTCCTTGAGCAGGGCCGGGTCCGAGAGGCGCATCTCCAGCGTCCGGTGTTTTTCGATGATTTGCTCGATTTTTTCGAACATGGGGATCAACCGACGGGCAGCGAATGGGGTGGCCCGGAATCGTCCCCGGGTCCACGAATTCGCGTTTGCCGAGGAACCACCGCCCGGGGCGGCCCCCAGGCAAACACGGAAGGCTCCGTGCTTATGAATCCTCGGGCTTCTCGGCTTCTCCGCCCGATTCGGGCGCAGACGATGCGTCGGGTGAAGCATCTTCCGCCGCGGCGGCCGCCGCATCGGCATCGCTCGGTTCAGGCTCGGCCGGAGCCTCCTCGGCGACGGGTTCCGGGGCAGGCGGAGCATCTTCTTCCACAACAAGCGCCGCATCGGCATCGCCGGGCTCAGGTTCAGGTGGAGCATCTTCCGCCACAGCGGCCGCTTCCGCCGGTTCGGTCGCAGGCGCAGCATCCTCGTCGGCGAGAGCTTCGGCCTCTGCGAGTTCCGCTTTTTCCGCCTGGGCGGCCTGCCTGGCGGCGCGCTCCTCGGCCCGCTTCTTCCTGGCCTCTTCCCTGCGCGCCTTCTCTTCCGCCTCCTTCTCGGCGGCCAGCTTCGCCTCGCGCTCCACGCGGGCCGCCCGCTCCGCCTCGGCGACGGCTTGCTTACGCTTGCGTTTGGAGACCCTCGCCTCCTTGCCCTCGAACTTCTTGACGAACTTCTCCACGCGGCCCTCGGTATCGACGATGCGCGCCTGCTTTCCAGTGAAGAACGGGTGGCACTGCGAGCAAACCTCCACGCGTATCTGCTCGCGCGTGGAGAACGTCGTGAATTCGGTGCCGCAACCGCTGCAGGACACCTTGCACTCGAACAACTCGGGATGAATCTCGGCCTTCATAACCGGACGCTCCAAAATCTCGGGATCCAAACGTCTGAAACAATTCCGTAAAATTCGATAAAAAACGATAAATTGAGGGGGTTTTTCGATAAAAAAAACGGCCCCTCTCCCCTACGAGGAGAGCGCTTTATATCGAAACTCCGGCGCCTTGTCTACCCCAAAAAACGGGTAAAAACAAGAAGTTGGGGAAAAGCGTCAGTTGTTCATCGAGGCGAGGAAATCCTCGTTGGTCTTCGTCTCCTGGATTTTCTCGAGCAGAAGCTCCATCGAATCCACCACGCCAAGTGGTTGTAAAACCTTGCGCAACACCCACACGCGGTTGAGTTCCTGCGGGCTGAGCAGCAATTCCTCTTTTCTCGTGCCGGACTTGTTGATGTCGACCGAAGGGAACACGCGCTTGTCGGAGAGTTTCCTGTCGAGGTGCACTTCCATGTTGCCCGTGCCCTTGAACTCCTCGAAAATCACGTCGTCCATCCGGCTGCCCGTCTCCACCAGCGCCGTGGCGAGAATGGTCAGGCTGCCGCCCTCCTCCAGGTTCCGCGCCGCGCCGAAGAAACGCTTGGGCCGCTGCAGCGCGTTCGAGTCCACGCCGCCGGAGAGGACCTTTCCGCTCGGGGAGATGATGGTGTTGTGCGCGCGCGCCAACCGCGTGATGGAATCGAGCAGGATGACGACATCCTGTTTGTGTTCGGTGAGCCTTTTCGCCTTTTCGATCACCATGTCCGCCACCTGGACGTGGCGAGACGCCGGCTCGTCGAAAGTCGAGCTAATCACTTCCCCGCGCACGGAGCGCTCCATGTCCGTGACTTCTTCGGGGCGCTCGTCGATAAGCAGAACGATCAGGTGAACTTCCGGGTGGTTCGTCGCGATGCTCTTCGCAATGGACTGAAGCATCATCGTCTTGCCGGTTCTGGGCGCTGCGACGATGAGGCCGCGCTGCCCGAAGCCGATCGGCGTCATGAGGTCCAACACGCGCGAACTGACCTCCTCCCCGGATATTTCGAGCCCTATCCTCCGGTCCGGATACAAGGGGGTGAGGTTATCGAACAGAACCTTGTCCTTGCTTGCCTCGGGTGGTTCGAAATTGATCTTCTCGACCTTCAAGAGCGCGAAATACCGCTCCCCCTCTTTGGGCTGACGGATTTCACCGCTCACCGTATCGCCGGTGCGAAGATCGAAGCGGCGGATTTGACTGGGGGAAACGTAAATATCGTCAGGGCCGGGCAGATAATTGTATGCGGGCGAGCGCAAGAACCCGAACCCGTCCGGCAAAATTTCGAGCACGCCCTCTCCGGTGATGGTTCCACCGCCGCCGTTGCGATCCTTGTCGGATTGCGCCTCGAGTATCTTGTAAATCAGATCCTGTTTTCTGAGCCCGCTGGCGCTTTCGGCGCTGAATTCCTTGAGAATCTGGTTGAGTTCTCCAATGGTCTTTTTCTTCAGTTCCGCCAGGTTCAAGCTGCGAGATTTTGTTTCAGTTGTTGCCATAACTCCCTTCTCCTTGGTTAGGTGGGAACCTTTTACCGCCTGGAACGTGAGATGATGCCTTCTGGTCGCACCACTCGCCACATTCTGCGCGGGGAGACTTTTCCTCCTAGCCTCAAGCGGTAAAGTTGATGAAATGAAATTCCTTCATGTCTGATTCAAAAGCAGGTTCTCATCGCCGGGTGCGATGCGAAGCGCGCATCTGGTGTTTTTCAGAGCCAATCATGGGCGCGCGCATAAACCCATATTTGGAAACGTATTCATCCAAGGACAGAAATATGACTGAGGATCCTTATATTTCTCACAAGACAAGTTTTCTTTTAATCTAAAGTTCCAAAACGTTGCGCATCAGATGGTGTTTGAAGTTCAGGGCGACGAAAACTTATCAGGAATAGAATTCACAAGTGTTTCAAAAAAATAATCAGTTCAAGCAGATTTGTCAACACTTTTTATTTCATTTCCTCGAAAGTACTTTCTTCAACTCCTCTACCTGCTTTCGGGTATCATCGATCGAGCCGCGATTGTCAATCACGTGGTTCGCATATTTTACTTTTTCCGAAAGAGGCATCTGCGCATTGACGCGCCTGACGGCTTCCTCTTCATTCATCGCGTTACGGTGACGCAATCGGCTGATCTGCTGAGATTCATCACAATCGACAACCACTATCGAGTCGAATCGCTTCCAACTCCCGGACTCGATCATGACGGCGGCGTCCACAATCGCGACTGGCGTTCGTCCCTCCCGCTCGAGGTCTCTCAGCCGCCTGTCCTGCTCCGCTATGATTTCAGGGTGCAGAATACTCTCCAGAACTTTCTTTTTCGCCGGATCGGAAAAAACGATCTCCCCGAGTCTGGCCCGGTTCAAGTTCTTCTCATCGGTGAGGACTTCTTCACCAAAAGCATCGACAATCACCTCGAGAGCGCGAGACCCGGGAGCAACCACCTCGCGCGCGATGACGTCCGCGTCGATTACCGGAACGCCCAGATCCGTGAACATCCGGCTCACAGTGGATTTTCCGCTGGCGATTCCCCCGGTCAGGCCAACCTTGCGCACGTCACCGTTTTCCGCTTTTCGGGAAGCACCATATGAAGACATCAGTCAAGGAGATTAAATTCCCCGTCGTTTGGCCTCTTGATCATAATGCTTGTTGAAGAGTATCTCCCAGTCACGACTTCCCTCCACCAGCCTGCTGGAATACGTGCTCAAAATTCTTCGCACCTCTTCTTCTATCTCATCATCAATGATCAACTCATTGCTTATGGCGCGCAGTACATTCATGCGCAATTCCTGGGGCTCGACCAGAAAATCCACATCCTCGCACTCTTCCATATCCTTGACGACCAGATTCGTCAGATGATTGATTTTCTCGCGGCTGAGCTTCATGACCGCGCTCTCCTTGTATACAAAATGATCTGAAAAACTTCTTCATGCCGCTAAAGCACGAGGTTCCGCTCGCGCGCCAGCTTTGTTTTCACCATCGTAAACATCCGGCTGTAGTCCACATTGCCCCTGTCCATTTCATCTTCGAAATCCCGCAGGATTTCCTTGACTTCGTCGTTGAGGCGATCCTCGACCATCAAGTCCGCCTCGATGACGTGCGCAATCCGTGTCCGGAGCACTTCCTGATTCGAATCCTCGGATATCAGTTCACGGCGGTTCAGCCTCTCGACGATCTTGTTGGCGATTCGCTCAATCATCTCTTTTCTCAATCTCATATCAGGCCCTCCTCAACAATTTATCAGGCCAGATTGGCTGCTTTTCTTCCGCGGCGGCCCTTGCGGTACTTCTTCAAGGCGGCTTCCAGATCCTGAGCGAACGCATCGCGCAATTCGGCCGGAGCCATCAACTCCGCTTCCTGACCGAAAGACATCAGCCATCGTCTGAAACCCCATATATCACTTACCCGAACCATAATGTCCCGACTCGATTTGCTCGATTTTTTCAGATGCTCCGCTTCGCCGAATGCTTCTTTCATGAAGGCGACAACCGCATGAAGCGCCACATCCTTCCCAAATCGAACCCTCACATTCAAACCATTATTCATCGCTTCGCGCAAGCACTCGGCCAGCAAAGCCTTCAAATCCAGTCCCAGCGGCATCTGAAAAGCCCCGGCCATAATTCGAACGCTTTCTATACCCTCCAGATGCCAGACGCCCAAGGCGTTTTTTTCCGATTCCCGCGCCAGCAGATGATAATTCCCACCTTCAAAATGCAGGAGGTAAGGGTCTATCTTCCACCAGCGTTTTCGAATCTCGCCTGCACGGGCCGCCAGAATCCGCGCGGGTTTTCCTTTTGCTATCGCCTCGAGCAAAGCGGAGCCCACCCTGCGCTGCCGTCCATGCTCCCTGAGCGCTCCCACGACCCCGGCGTAGCGCGGCTCCACTCCCTCCGCATATGCGCGTAAAGCCGCAGGAATGTAACTCCGCAGCCGGCTCAAGACACCGGAGATGCTGTCGTTAAACGATTCCTCCTTCAATGGGCTGCTCGGCAAATCCCGCAACATGCACAGGGCGTAATACAATGACGCCCATTGAGAAGGCAAAAACGGCTCCGGGACCGAATTCACATATTCTCTCAATAAACGATACCTCATCTTTCGGCCCGCGCGAACCCTCTCCAGCGGGAATCCCGCCTTCATCAAATGCGAAATATCCCGCTGAAGCGTTCTCAAACTCCACGTCTGGCCGTCGCCTCCGGCCGCCTCTTCGCTCAAAAGCGCAAGGAGTTCCTCATAAGACCAGCTTTCTCCGCTCTCCAAGGCCCTGAGAAGCCGCCAGCGGCGTATGAATTGATCCTGAAGCGCCATATGGCGTTCCTTATGTTGTCGTCCTCCGGGTTTTCGCCCGTTTCGATAACTCAAGCAATAAACGCAAAGGCTGTGAGAATCTTCCCAATCTATCACGCCCGTGAGGGACGCCATGGCAATCGGAACCTCCCAAACATAAAAGCCCGTGTTCTTCCGCCATTTTCCGGTAACGGCGCTGCGCATCCGCGTCTTGGGAGGGATGTTCCACCTCGATACCTGCGAGTCCCGCTTCGGCCAACTGCGGAATGATTTCATCACACTCGCTCAACAACGGATGCGCGAGGGTGGCGACCCCGCCGGCGTCATGAATGAGTTCGAGCGCGTCAAAAGGAGTGAGTATGTTCAGCTCCACGTAGCAAGGCGCGCTTTCACCGATGTATTTCTCAAAAACCTCCTCGCGCGATTTGGCGAGCCCTTTCCCGAGCATATACGCCCCCAACTGGCCCCGGGTGATGCTCGGGCTATCTGCGTAGGCGGCGAAAAAATCCTCCTTGTCCAAACGCAGGCCGGAGTGGTTGAGTCGATCGATTATCTCACCCATCCTCTCCACCCTGCTGGAGCCACGCGTCTCGATTTGCTCCATGAGACGAGGCGCGTCCTCCTGTATGAAATGGCCGAGAACGTGCACGCTCCGGTCAAGATAAACGCAGGAGAATTCGATGCCCGGAATAAATTCCATTCCCAGCCTTTTCGCCTCCGCGCTTGCGCGCGGCAAACCTGCGACCGTGTCGTGATCCGTGAGCGATATGGCATGAACCCCGGCGCGTTTCGCCCGTTGGATGAGCTTTTCGGGAGAATACAAACCATCGGACATGTTTGAATGAGTGTGAAACTCCACGACCTTTTCATCCAGGGAGATGCCATTGAAGTGGAAGTCATGCGACATGTATTCAGATTCCTGGATGCGAGTGAAACGCCGGGCCGTCGCCCGACTCGATGGATGGAGCGGGCGATGGGATTCGAACCCACGACGTCCAGCTTGGGAAGCTGGCATTCTACCCCTGAATTACGCCCGCCTACATACGAACGATAGGGCCATGTCGTCGATAGTGTCAAGGAAATGGAAGGTAAAATAATGCAATCGGTGAACGCCTCGTTATCTTGCCAGCGTCCATTCCCGGTTTTCATATCGAGACCGGGATATTTCCAGCACCCTCGCTTTTTCCGTACTCGTCAACCTATACGGAGAAAAGCGAAACCCCAACGCCTTCTCGACACCCGTCTTCAAGGCCTCGGCCACGTCATGAAACGAAAATTCCTCCCCTAAGACCTCCCGGAGACCGACCGCGTGGGCACTGCGGGTGAGGAAGCGCTCGGCCCCCCTCGGTTTGAGGAGACTCGCCAGCCGCTCCTCCGAGGAACGAAGCAGGACGCTGCCGTGCTGTAAAACCGCGCCGCCCTCGCGGCATTGCGCGCTGCCCACCATCTTTTTCCCGCCGATCGAAAGCTCCCACACCGACGCCGTGGCAAAGCAAGAGCCTTGCGAGGCATACGCACTCCCGCTCGGGGGAGCCAACTCGACCTCCGCCCCCAAGGCCGCCAGTCCTTCCGCCAACCCCCGGCTGATTCTGTGATAGGTTTCCCCAATCGCATCGCCCAATAGTGCCTGCGAACCTGTGATGGAATACGTCAACTCACAATCGTGGAGCACCGCGCGTCCGCCGGTGAGCCTGCGGCAGATGTCGATTCCCTCATCCGCGAGTCGTTCCAGAAAAATATCGCGCTCGGCGGCCTGGCCGCGCCCCAGGGAAATGGCCGGGGGCGACCAGGCGTAAACTCGAAGCGTGATGGGCGCGTCCTCGGCAGAGCGACCTTCTCGCAGATGGGCCTGGCAACTCTCGAACAACAACTCATCCACCGCCATGTTCCAGGCGGCGGTAGACTCGCCCGTATTCAGGAAACGTGCACAGGAGATTTTTTGCGGATCAGAATTAGCGCTTTCCATTCTCAGGCATAGTTCTCGACTGGCAAACAAGAGCAGACCAGATTCCTGTCTCCATAAGGGTTGTTCACCCGCTTGACGGGAGGCCAGTACTTCGCCGCGCGCACCCAGGGAAGCGGGAAAACGGCCTTCTCGCGCGAATAGGGATGCGTCCATTCATCTGACGCGATGTCGGACGCCGTGTGGGGTGCGTTCTTGAGCGCGTTGTCGTCCGCGCTCATCAGCCCGTCGGCGATCTCCTGGATGTCCCGTCTGATGTCGATCATGGCCTCGCAGAAGCGATCCAGTTCTTCTTGTGATTCGCTCTCCGTCGGCTCGATCATCAAGGTTCCCGCTACCGGGAAGGACATCGTGGGTGCATGGAAGCCATAGTCCATCAGGCGTTTCGCAATGTCCTCGTTCGTCACGCCCGAGGTTTCCTGCAGGGGCCTGATGTCGATGATGCACTCATGGGCCACCATACCGTTCGCCCCCTTGTAAAGAACTTCATAGTGGGGCTCGAGCCTTCTCGCCACGTAATTCGCGTTCAGAATGGCCACCTGCGTCGCCTTGACGAGGCCCTCGCCGCCCATCATAGCGATATACATCCAGGAGATGGGCAGAATCCCCGCGCTTCCCCAGGGTGCAGCGGAAATCGCATCGACGCCCGTCTCCGGTCCTACGCCCGAAACCACCGAATGTTTTGGCAGATAGGGGGATAAATGCTTCACGACGCCGATGGGGCCCATGCCCGGACCCCCGCCGCCGTGGGGGATGCAAAACGTCTTGTGAAGGTTCATGTGGGAGACGTCGGGGCCGAACTCACCGGGCTTGCAAATGCCGACCAGGGCGTTCAGGTTCGCGCCGTCCATGTACACCTGACCGCCGTTTTGGTGGATGATGTCGCAAATCTCCACGATGCCCTCTTCAAACACGCCGTGGGTCGAGGGATATGTGATCATCAAGGCGGCCAGTTTTTCCGAAAATTTCCCGGCTTTCTCCCTCAGATCCGCAATATCCACGTTCCCGTCCGAATCGCAATCGACGACCACCACCTCAAAACCGGCCATGACGGCGGTGGCGGGATTCGTTCCGTGGGCCGAACTCGGAATCAGACAAATGTTCCGGTAGCCCTCGTTCTTGCTCTCATGGTATTTGCGGATGACCAGCAAGCCGGCGTACTCGCCCTGCGCGCCAGAGTTGGGCTGCATCGAGATGGAATCGAACCCCGTGCACTCGGCCAGCATGTTTTCCAGATCCGCGATGAAATCCCGGTAGCCTCGCACTTGCTCCTCGGGCGCGAACGGGTGAATCCCGCCGAATTCCGCCCATGTCACGGGAATCATCTCGGTGGTGGCGTTCAGCTTCATGGTGCATGAACCCAGGGGGATCATCGAGCGCGTAAGCGCGATGTCTTTCTCC
This sequence comes from Nitrospinota bacterium, assembly GCA_026706735.1. Classification (GTDB taxonomy): domain Bacteria; phylum UBA8248; class UBA8248; order UBA8248; family UBA8248; genus Bin107. The sequence continues at coordinate 53,044 of JAPOYD010000087.1, forward strand.
TGAAGGCGAAAGATGTAGCGCAGCATTTCATGTTCCGCGTGGTAGGAATTGAAAACCGGATGCGTCATGTAGGGCGAGGTTCTTCTCAAGGACTCCGAAATCCGCTCCGCCGCATTCGCCTCGACTTCATCGAACGATATTCCGGCTGAACCGTCTTGTGAGAAAACCTCCCAGAGCGCCTCGACGTCTTCTCTCCCGGTGGTCTCATCAAAAGCGACGCCGACGGTATCCTCATCGAGCACTCTCAGATTCATGCGGCGCTCCGCCGCTTTTTCCACAATGCGGGAAGCGCCTCCCGCGCCAACGCGCACCGCCACGGTGTCGAAGAAAGAATCCGCCGCCAGGGAGCAGCCCATGCGCTCCAGTCCATCGGCCAGCGCACCCGCGAGACGGTGCGTCCTCCGCGCGATCCTCCCGACGCCGTCCGGGCCGTGGTAGACGCCGTACATGCTCGCGATGACGGCCAGAAGAACCTGGGCCGTACATATGTTGCTCGTGGCGCGCTCGCGGCGTATGTGCTGCTCTCTCGTCTGGAGGGAAAGCCTCAGGGCGGGCTTCTCATCCGCGTCGATGGATACGCCGACGATGCGGCCCGGCATGGCGCGCTTGTATTGCTCCCTGGTCGCCAGATAGGCCGCGTGCGGCCCGCCGAAACCGAGCGGAACACCGAAGCGCTGCGAATTCCCCACGACGACGTCCGCCCCGAACTCACCGGGGGGTTTCAAAAGCGCCAGGGCGAGAATGTCCGCCGCGACGACGACGAGGGCGTCGGTCTCGTGCGCCTTGATCGTGAAATCGGCGTAGTCGAATATCTCCCCGTTCGTTGCGGGATACTGGAGCAGGACGCCGAAGACATCCGCATCCAGCGCGCCGTCACGATGATCGCCCACCACGACCTCGATGTCCTGAGGCTCCGCTCTCGTGCGCACCACTTCGATCGTCTGGGGATGGCAGTCTTTCGAGATGAAAAACTTGCGCCCCTTGTTCTTGCTCGCGTTCATTACCATGGTCATCGCCTCTGCTGCTGCCGTGCCCTCATCGAGCAACGAGGCATTGGCGATCTCCATGCCGGTGAGGTCCATGATCATGGTCTGGAAATTGAGCAGCGCTTCCATGCGCCCCTGCGAGATTTCCGGCTGATAGGGCGTGTACGCCGTGTACCAGCCCGGATTTTCCAGGATGTTGCGGAGAATGACCGTCGGGGTGTAGCAATCCGAATATCCCATGCCAAGCATGGACTTGAACACCTGGTTTCTCCCGGCAAAAGAACCCAAATCCGCGAGAGCCTGCTGTTCTGTTCTGGGCGCGGCGAGATTCAGATCTGTCCGGGAAATGATGGATTCAGGGATGGCTTTTTCGACCAGATCGTCCAGGGAGTCCAGGCCGATCACTCCCAGCATCGACGCAATGGCTTCATCGCTCGGCGCGATGTGGCGATGAATGAACTCTCCCCGGTTTTCGAGATTCTCAAGAGACAAGCGAGTTTCCGGCATGAATGCGCCCCTTCAGGTCATGGGGATCCAGGCGGACACTTCATTACCGCTCAGGCTCAAGGGAAATGATAAACCCCTTGCAGAGCGAAGGAGGGAGCCGGTTCGGACTATCCGCCTTCCTCCTCGGTGTACGCCCGGTAAGAATCGGCTTCCAGGAGATCATTCAACTCCGACTCGTCTTTCATCTCCACCCGAATCATCCAGCCGTCTTCATACGGCTCCGAATTCACGAGTTCGGGTTGATCCTCGAGCGTGGTGTTCGCCTCGAGGACAACGCCAGTGACCGGCGCGAAGAGGTCCGATACCGCCTTGACGCTCTCCACAACGCCGAACGTGTTGTTCGCCTCCACTTCCGTGCCGACTTCGGGCAGTTCGACGTACACGACGTCTCCCAATTCCGACTGGGCGAAGTCCGTAATCCCAATCACCGCGATGTTTCCCTCTACTCTCACCCACTCGTGTTCTCTGGAATATTTGAGGCCGCTCGGTAGTTCCATGCTCCTGAATGCCTCCCTTTTAGATGACGGCAGATTCTTTTGATTTGTTATGAGGAAACGAAATTCACTCCGTTTCCGTCTTTTTGTAAAAAGGCGTCTTCACTATCTGCGCCCGTCTGGCCTTGCCGCGAATATCGATTTCGAGAGCAGCGCCCTCCTCCGCGTTCGACGCAGGAACGTAGCCTATCCCGATGGCTTTGCCAAGAGAGGGGCTCATCGTCCCGCTCGTCACTTCTCCGGCCGCCTCGCCATCAATCAGGATGGGCGCTCCATGACGAGGAATACCACGATCCACCATTTCGAATCCAACCAGTTTTCTCTTTACTCCTTCGGCCCTTAAGGCCAGCAATTTCTCGCGTCCGATGAAATCCCCCGCCTTGTACCTCACCACCCAGCCGAGACCCGCCTCGAGCGGGTGGGTGGACTCGTCGATGTCGTTTCCATACAGGGCGTATTTCATCTCGGTGCGCAAGGTATCCCGCGCGCCGAGGCCGCAGGGTTTGAGCCCCTCGCCTTCTCCCTCGCTCATCAGCGCTTCCCACAGCGCGGGCGCATCGGCCGATTTGCAATAGAGTTCGAAGCCGTCCTCTCCCGTATAGCCCGTGCGGGACACCAGAACCTCACACCCCGCCAAGTTCTTGTAACGCGCCCCGTAATAGGGGATGGCCGCGAGGTCCCCTCCGCCCGGAATCAGTTTCGCGAGAATGGGCTCCGCCTTGGGGCCTTGCAAGGCGAGGAGGCCCGTTTGCTCACTCACGTTTTCGAATTCGCAGTCCTCGGCGTGGTGGGAAGCCATCCACTCCCAGTCTTTTTCGATGTTCGCCGCGTTCACGACGGCCATGTAGCGCTCCTCATCGAGCCGGTAGACCGTGAGGTCGTCCACGATTCCGCCTTCTGTCCTGCACATGGCCGCATACAGGACGCCGCCTACCTCGAGCCGCAAGACGTTGTTCGTGACCATCTTGTGGATGAAAGCGCCCGCTTCTTTACCGCGCGCCTCGAACTCGCCCATGTGGCTCACGTCGAACAGGCCGGCGGCTTCCCGCACCGCATTGTGCTCTTCGATGACGCCCGTGTACTGGACGGGCATCTCGTAGCCCGCGAATGGAACCATCTTCGCGCCTGAGGCCTTGTGGGTTTCATACAGGGAGGTTCTTCGCAGTTCCTGCTCGGAATTCGTCATGGCAACCTCACTTAGCGGCTGAAATTACTGCCCTCCATGAGCCTTACCGCGTATCGGGATGAATTTCAAGAGGTTTCATTTATTCTCATTTTCAGAAATAACGCAAGCTGGACGCGAGACGGCATCAAGAAGTGAAATTTGAAGGACTTGGAAAACCGCTCCCTCACGCGAACGCGCGGATTCCGGTTTCAAAGCCTGCGATGATGAGTTTCTGGATCTGGCTGGTTCCCTCGTAGATGGTCGCCACGCGGGCGTCGCGCATGTAGCGCTCCACGGGATACTCGTTGCTATAGCCCATGCCGCCGTGAATCTGAATCGCGTCGTTCGCACAGCGAAGGGCCGCCTCGGTGCAATAGTATTTGGCGATGGAGGTCTCGCGCGTATTCGGAAGGCCTGCGTTCTTGAGTTCTCCCGCCCGGTAGAGCAGGAGCCTGCTCGCGTCGATGTCGACCACCATGCGGGCGATCATGTCCTGTACGAGCTGGTGCGCGGCGATGGGCTTCCCGAACGTGTGGCGCTCCTTCGCGTAGGCGACCGACGCCTCCAGCGAGCCCTGCGCGATTCCCAGACAACCCGCGCCCACCGAATAGCGTCCGTTGTCGAGCGCGCTCATCGCGACCTTGAAGCCATCGCCCACCTCCCCCATCAAGGCGTCATCCGGCACTTCCACGTTCGCCAGGAAAAGCTCGGCGGTGTTCGAGCTTCTGAGCCCCAGTTTTCCGTGCATCGTCCTGGCCTCGAAGCCGGGCAGGTCGGTTTCCACCAGAAACGCGGCCATCCTGCGTGGGCTCTCGCGATCGGTCTGCGCGATCACGAGCGCCAGTTGCGCGACGCCGCCGTTGCTGATCCAAATCTTCTGCCCGTTCAGCTTCCAGCCGTCCGGTGTCTTCTCCGCAAAGGTCTTCAGGTGCTGGGCGTCCGAACCCACGTCCGGCTCGGTGAGGCCGAAGCATCCGATCCATTCCGCCGTGCAGAGCCTGGGGAGATACTTCTTCTTCTGCGCCTCGCTACCCCACTTCAGGATTGTGGTGGCGACGAGAGAAAGCTGCACCGACAAGACGGTGCGCACCGAGCTGCACGCCTTGCTAATCTCCTCGTTCATGATGGCGTAGGAGATATAGTCGAGACCCGCACCGCCGTATTCCTCAGGGATAGGCCCGCCGAACATGCCCAACGCGCCCATTTCGGCGACGATGTCCGCTGGGTACCTCTCTTTCTCGTCGTTCTCACGCGCCACGGGGACGATTCGCCTCTGGGCGAACTCCGCCGCCGTATCCTTGATCAAGCGCTGGGTTTCGTTGAGTTCAAAATCCACGGTCGTCTCAAGAAGTGAGGCTTACTCGTAGGTGAAGAAGCCGCGGCCGGACTTTCGGCCCAGATGGCCCGCCTTGACCATCTTGCGCAGCAGGAAGTTAGGCCGGTAGCGCGTATCGCCCAGTTCGCGGTAGAGCGTCTCCGTCTTGGCGAGGTGGATGTCCACGCCGATCAGGTCGATGAGTTCCAAAGGTCCCATGGGCAGCCCTGCGCCCATCTTCATCGCCTTGTCGATGTCCTCGGCGGACGCCAGACCGCCCGCATAGACTTCCACCGCCTCGTTCAGCATCCCCGCCAGCACGCGGCTGCCGATGCCCGCGGGGCTGTCGAAATTCGCCATCACGGGCACCTTGCCGAGCCGCTCGGCGAGGGCGCGGGCGGCTTCGACCGTCTCTTTCGAAGTGCCGAGACCCGGCATGATCTCAACGAGCTTCATGACCAGAGGCGGATTGAAGAAGTGCACGCCCACCACCTTCTCGGGCCTCGATGTGGCCGCCGCCATCTCGGTGATGGAAAGCGAGGTGGTGTTCGATGCGAAAATCGCGCGCTCTGGCGCCACTTCATCGAGTGCGCCGAGCACTTCTTTCTTGATATCCATGTCTTCGAAAACGGCCTCGACGACGACCTCCGCATCCGCCGCCTTCGCATAACCAGTACCCGGCGTGATGCGCGAGAAGATAGCGTCTTTCGCCTCAGCAGACATCTTGCCCTGCTCGACGCGCTTGGCCGCGCGCGATTCCAGACCTCCGATCGCCTTCACCACCATCTCTTCACTCAGGTCGGTCAGGACGACCGGAATCTCGTTTTGGGCGAAAAGCTGGGCGATGCCTGCGCCCATCGTACCCGCGCCCACCACCAGTGCCTTTTCTATTTCCATCTCACCCTCTGGTTTTGCTCAACTTTACAACTATCGCGCCTAAGCGACGCGCTCCAGGACGACGGCCACTCCCTGGCCCCCGCCGATGCAGGCGCTCACGACGCCGAACTGCCCGCCCCTTTGCTCGAGCGCGCTCAGGCAGGTGGCGATGATCTTGCCGCCCGTAGCGCCCACCGGATGACCGAGCGCGATGGCACCGCCGTGCACGTTCAGCTTCTTTCTGTCCCATTCGAGTTCGCGCTCACAGGCGATGACCTGGGCGGCGAACGCCTCGTTCACCTCGATCAGGTCCATGTCCTCAAGTGCGAGGCCCGCACGTTCGAGCGCCTTAGGTATTGCGGTGACGGGCCCCAGCCCCATATAGCGGGGCTCCACGCCCGTCGAGGCGTAGCCGCGCAGGACGGCGACGGGTTTTGCGCCCAACTCGTCCGCCTTCTCCCCGGACGCCAGGACGAGGGCGGAGGCCGCATCCGCCTGGCAGCAGGAATTTCCGGGGGTGACGGAACCGTTCTTGTCAAAAACGGGCCTGAGGCGGCCCAGTTTTTCCATGGACATGCCGCTGCGCGGCGTCTCGTCCTTATCGAATAGGGTTACTTCTCCCTTACGCCCCTTGAGTTCGACCGGCACGATCTCCTCGGCGAACCTGCCTCCCTCGACGGCCGCCACGGCCTTCTCCTGGCTTTCGAGCGCGTACTCGTCCTGCTCCTCGCGGCTCAGGTTATATTTTTCCACCAGGTTCTCCGCCGTCACGCCCATGAGCTGCCCCGAGAGCGGATCCTCATAGCCGTCCTTGTAGATCAGATCCAGAAACTGGGCGTGTCCGAAGCGGTTCCCCCATCTGGCGCCCGGGTTCACGAACGGCACGTTGGAGGTGCTCTCCACGCCACCGGCCAAGACGACCTCCGCGTCGCCCGCGCGAATCGCCTGCGCGGCCAGGGCGGCGGCCTTGATGCTCGAGCCGCAGCGCTTGTTGATCGTGTAGGCGGGCGTCTCCTTGGGAAGGCCCGCGCCCACGGAGATCAGCCGCGCGGAATTGGGGCCCACGCCCGCCTGCCATCCGTGGCCGATGATGGTCTCGTCGAAATGTTCGGGCTCCACGCCCGATCTCTGAACCGCCTCGCGCGCGATGTGAACGCCCAGTTCCGGGGCGGTCTTGCCTTTGAGTGCGCCACCGAAGGCCCCGCCCGGAGAACGAACACTGCTGAGAATGACGACGTCTTTCATATAAGCCCTCAATTAACAATAGGATGAGATATCTTTTCTCCAAACTACCGGAGCGGATAACTCAAATGCTTGAAATGGTATCCCTATGTGTCAGGAGTTCTTATGGCATATCTCGAACACGGTAGGCAAGGAAAGGGACGAAACCTCAGGACGTCTCGGGCGGCTCAGGCGTGAAACTCACTCAGCAAGAGAGCTGTTCCCGTAAGTCTTCCAGCAGTTTCAGGAAATCCGCCGGAGGCTCGGCCATCAACTCCCGCTCATCCCCTTCGATGGGGTGGCGGAAAACCAGCCTGTGCGCATGGAGCGCCTGTCTCTCGATGAGGCTCTTTTGATTCGATTTGTTCTTCTTGCGCGGCCCTCTCGGCAGCCGCCCCAAGCCGTAGACCGGGTCGCCCAGGACGGGATGCCCGATGTGGTTCATGTGCACCCTGATCTGATGCGTTCTTCCCGTCTCCAACGTAATTCCCAGGAGCGATGCGTCTCCCAGCACCTCCCGGACCGCATAGTGGGTCACCGCGCGGCGGCCGCCCCCGACGACCGCCATGGCCGTCCTGTGGGTGGGATGGCGGCCGATGGGTGCGTCTATCGCGCCCTCCCCCTGGGCGGGGATGCCCCGGACGATGGCCAGATAGTGCCGGTGTATCCGGCGCGCCTTGAGATCGGCGGAGAGTCTTCCGTGCGCGGCATCCGTTTTCGCCGCTATCAGCAGGCCGGACGTATCCTTGTCGAGCCGGTGAACGATGCCGGGCCTCTCCACCCCGCCGATGCCCGAGAGTTGCCCTCTGCAGTGATGCAGAAGAGCGGCGGCCAGGGTCCCCTTGCGCTGGCCAGCACCGGGGTGGACCACCATGCCGGGCGGCTTGTTGATCACGAGAAGATGAGCGTCCTCAAAACGAACGTCGAGCGCAATCTCTTCGGCCTCGATGTGAGAGGGCGCAGGAGGCGGCAGCGTCACCACGACGCGCGCACCGCATGGGAGTGC
>JAPOYD010000093.1 GCA_026706735.1 Nitrospinota bacterium
CAGCCGGCGCGCAGGGCCTTCATGGAGGAATACCTGCACGAGGGCTATGAGTTCGTAGAGCCGGAATCATTCGACGACGCCTCTCTTCTTGAGGCGGCCGCGGGCGCGTGCGCGCTCACCACCGGCTTCGCGCCCATCACGCGGGAGATGATGGAGGCGGGGCCGGAGATTAAAGTGGTCGGCAAGGTGGGCACCGGCGTGGACAATATAGATGTCCAGGCCGCCACCGAACTCGGCATCCCCGTCGCCAACGCGCCCGGCTGGATGCGTTGCGTCCCCGTGGCGGAACACGCGATGGCGCTCATCCTCATCATGGCCAGGAGACCCTGGCTCTGGCCGATTGGAGAGCGCAGGCTCCACGTCCAGCTTCAGGGCGCGACGCTGGGGATCGTGGGGCTGGGAAACATCGGCGGGGCGCTCGCCAGGCGCGCCGCCGCCTTCGAGATGAACATATGCGCCTACACGCGCACGCGGGGGAAATTCAAACCCCAGGGCTTCGAGGTGGAAGAGGTGGAGACGCTCCACGATCTCCTGCCGCGCGCCGATTTCGTGGCGCTCACCCTGCCCCTGACGCCCGAGAACACGGGCATAATCGGCGCGCGTGAACTGGAACTCATGAAGGAGACGGCGTATCTCGTCAACGTCTCGCGCGGCCCCCACGTGGATACCGACGCGCTCGCGCAAGCCATCCGCGAGGGCAAAATCGCGGGCGCGGGGCTGGACGTGGTGGAACCCGACCCTTTGCCCGAGGATCATCCCTTGCGCAGTTTCCCCAACGTCGTGATGTCGCCCCACAACGCCGCCCAGACCGAAAGCGTCCAGCGTGAGAGCTACAAGCTTTTGTGCGATAATATCAAGCGGGCGGTGGAGGGCGAGAAAGTCACTTCGCTCGCCAATCCGGAAATCTACGAGTAAACGCGCCGCAGAGGAGATTCACGATGGAAGATACACCCATCAGAGGGCTTGAGGGCGTCATCGCGGCCGACACGCGGATATGCTCCCTGGACGGCGTGAACGGGATTCTGGGGTATTACGGCTACGACGTGCCCGAAATGGTGCGCAAGAAGGTCACCTTCGAGGAGATCGTCTATCTCCTGTGGCACGGCGAACTGCCCACTCGCGAGAGGCTCAAGGAATTCGACGGGGCCATGAAGGCCGAGCGCGCGCTCTCGCCCGGCATGCTGCGCGCCCTGAGACAGATACCCCCCGGCGAGCAGAGAACGGCGGCGCTCAGAGGCGGCGTGGGGATTCTGGGGCTTTTCGACGAAGAGGCGGAAGACGACTCCCCCGAGGCGAACCGCAGAAAAGCGCTCCGGCTCACCGCGAAGATGCCCACCATCGTCGCAGCCCAGCACCGACTCGCGGCGGGCCTGAAACCGCTGAACCCGCGCCGGGGACTCGGCCACGCGGCGAATTTCCTCTACATGATCACAGGAAGCGCGCCCGACAAGATTGACGCCCGCGCGCTCGACGCCACCCTGGTGCTGTATGCCGAACACGAGTTCAACGCATCGACCTTCGCGACGCGCGTCGTCACCTCCACCATGTCGGACATCTATTCCGCCGTCACGGCGGGCATCAGCGCGCTCAAAGGTCCGCTCCACGGGGGTGCGGGCCTCGCGGTGATGGAGACCTTGAGAGAGATCGGCGACATAGAAAACGTCGAACCTTTCGTGGAAGCTGCGCTCGCCAGGAAGAGGCTGTTCATGGGCTTCGGCCACCGGGTCTACACCAGGAGCGGGGACCCGCGCGCGAGCGTTCTCATCCAGTTGGCCGAGGAGGTGTGCCATCAGCCCGGGCGGGACGCCAAGTGGTTCGACATGGCGCGCGCGCTCGACCACGCCGTGCAGAGCCGAAAGGGCGTCATCCCGAACGTGGATTTCTACTCCGCGCCGCTGTGGCAGGGGCTGGGGATTCCGATGGAGCTGTTCGTTCCCATCATCGCCATGTCGCGTGTCGCGGGCTGGACGGCCAACATCCTGGAGCAACAAGCCGACAACCGGCTCATCCGCCCCCGGGCGCGCTACACCGGCCCTGAAAAGCGACGCTACAGGACCTTGAGAAGCCGTGGCTGATCCGGGCTGGCGCAGCCTTACGCAAAAGCTCATCGACGCGCACCTGGTTTCCGGCGAATCGAAAACGCCGGGTGAGGAAATCGAGATACGAATCGACCAGGTGCTCTTGCAGGACGCCTCGGGTCCCACCGCCCTGCTCCACTTCGAGGCCATGGGCTTCGATCGGGTGAAGCAGAAGACAGCCGTCATGTACGGCGACCACCAGACCATCCAGGTGAACAGCCTGCACACCGACGCCCACCGCTTCATGCTCGGATTCTGCCGCAAGCACGGCATCCATTTCTCGAAACCTGGAAACGGCATCTGCCACAACGTCCATCTCGAGGAATTCTCGGTTCCGGGCGAAAGCCTCCTCGGCACGGATTCGCATACCCCGCAAGGGGGCGCCGTGGGGATGCTCGCCATCGGCGCGGGCGGCATGGACGTGGCGACCGCCATGGCGACGGGGGCGACCATCATCCCGCGTCCGCTCATCGTCGAGGTCAAGCTCACCGGGAAACTCAAAGCCTGGGCCACGGCGAAAGACGTGATTCTGGAATTGTTGCGCCGGCTGGGCGCGCGCGGCGGAACCGGCAAGTATTTCGAATACACCGGCCCCGGCGTCCGCACTCTCTCGGTGCCGGAGCGCTTCACCATCGCGAGCATGGGCACCGAACTGGGCCTCACGGGAAGCATTTTCCCCAGCGACGTTCAGACCAGGGCGTTTTATGAGCGCATGAGCCGCCCCGGCGACTGGCGTCCACACGAGGCGGACCCGAACGCAGCCTATGACGAGGAAATCGAACTGGATCTGGACGAGGTCGAACCCCTGATCGCCCTACCCTCCCATCCCGAGAACGTGGTACCCGTATCCGAAGCCGCAGGCACGCCGATTCACCAGGTCATCATCGGAAGCTGCACGAACGGCACGTTCACGGACGTCGCCTCCTTCGCGCAGGTGCTCAGGGGCCGCAAGGTGGCCGACGGCGTCGATACAATCGTCTTTCCCGGCAGCCGCCAGGCCTTCGAGGAACTCGCGAGGGAGGGCCATCTGGCCGACCTTCTCGCCGCGGGCGTATGCGTCTCTGAATCCACGTGCGGCTCATGCCCCGGCTACGCCCACATCCCGGCGCCTGGCATGAACTCCCTGCGCGCGTTCAACCGCAACTTCAAGGGCCGCTCGGGGCTGAGCGAGGACGCCGTATATCTGGCGAGTCCCGAACTGGCCGCCGTGGCCGCCTTTCGCGGCGAGATAACGGATCCGAGAATCGAGGGAAAACCGCCCGACGTCCTGCTGCCCTACCGCTTCATGTGCGACAGGACGGGAATCGTGGCGCCTGCGGAGGATCCATCCGAGGTGGAAGTCATCCGGGGGCCGAACATCCGGCCCGTACCCGTGGGAGAGTTTATCGGCGATTCCTACGCCGGGGAGATTCTCATCAAGCTCGGCGATAACGTCTCGACCGACCACATCAGCCCGGCGGGGGTCGAGGCCATCACCTACAGAACGAACATGCCGGCGCTCGCCGATTTCACCTTCAGGCGCGTGGATGAGACCTTCGCCTCCCGCGCGAGAGAAGCGGGCGGGGGGGTCATCGTAGGCGCCAAGACATACGGACAGGGCTCCGCACGGGAGCAGGCGGCCATCTGCCCGATGATACTGGGCGTGCGCGCCGTCCTCGCCAAGAGCTTTGCGAGAATCCACCGGGCGAACCTCATCAACTGGGGCATCCTGCCCCTCACGTTCGTCGATGAGGACGATTACGACAAGATAGGCGCAGGTCAGAAACTCTCCATCTGCAACATCCAGGATTCCCTCGCCACGGGTCTTTTCGAGATCGAAAATCAGGAGACGGGCCATGTCTTCGGCGCCGCGTGCGCTTTGACAGAGCGCGAGCGCCGGATGCTGGCAGCGGGCGGCGCGCTGGCGCTGGCGCGCATCGAGGGAGGAAACCTCTCCTCCGCAGAAACGCAGGATGGCCCTTGATATGAGCCAAAGGAAATATCCGGCCGTCTTCATGCGCGGGGGCACGAGCCGCGCCATCGTCTTCCACGAGAAAGACCTGCCCGATGACCAGGCAGAGCGCGACGTCATATTCCTCAAAGTCCTCGGCAGCCCTGATCCGAACGGACGCCAGCTCGACGGCCTCGGGGGCGGGATATCCAGTTTAAGCAAAATCGCGGTCGTGGCGCCTTCCGAGCGCGCGGACGCGGACGTGGATTTCACCTTCGCGCAAGTGGGCGTTACGGATGAAACCGTGGACTACGTCGGCACCTGCGGGAACATTTCGAGCGCGGTCGGACCGTTCGCCGTGGACGAGGGTCTCGTGCGCGGGGAGGAGGGTGTCGCCACCGTGCGCGTCTACAACACGAACACGGGCAAGACATACCACGCGCGCTTCCCGGTGGAAGACGGCGCAGCCGGCGTGGGCGGCTCGTTCGAGCTGCCCGGCGTCTCGGGCTCAGGCGCGCAAATCACCCTCGAATTCATGGACCCCGGCGGTGCGGCCACCGGAGCGCTCCTGCCCTCGGGCAACCCTGTGGACACCTTCGAGATCGAGGGAATCGGCGCCATTGAGGCGAGCATGGTGGACGCGACCAACCCGATGGTCTTCGTCCGCGCAAAAGACCTGGGGCTATCGGGCGGGGAAGGTCCCGGCCTCATCGACGCCCGAGTCGAGGTGATGGTGAACCTGGAGCAGATCCGCGCGGAAGCCGCGGTGCGCATGGGGCTTGCGCGCGACAGGAGGGAGGCTTCCGAGAGCGTACAGGCGGTGCCGAAGGTGGTGCTCGTCGCCCCGCCGCTGGAATACATGGATCTCAAAGGCGAGATTATCAAGGCGGATGACTGCGACATCGCGGCCCGCATCGTCTCGATGGGCAAGACCCACCGCGCCTTCGCGCTCACGGGCGCGATGTGCCTGGCCGTCGCCGCGCGGATACCGGGCACGCTGGCGCACGAGGCCGCCCGAGGCGGGGCAGGCGACATCCGCCTGGGACATCCCTCGGGCGTGCAGACGATCAACGCGGTGGTCAAAGAGACACCCGAAGGCCCCAGGGCCGAGAAGGTGATCGTCTACCGAACGGCGAGAAGGCTCATGGAAGGAATGGTCTGCGTGCCGTCGGGTTCCTGAAGCGCGCGCAGGGACACGCCCGCGCTCTTTGCACCTCCGTAGAAAACCCTTGTTTTCACGCCGGCTCAATGCAGCTTTCACCCACAAGGATCGCTTATGGGGCCGTTGAAAAACCCCGTATAAAACGCGGTTTTCTCCACACGCCCCGATCGGCCCCGCGCCCTCATCCTGAGCAGGGTGCAGGTCAAACGCGACTGAGAAAGGAGCGTTTGTATCGAAGGATGGGAGGCATCAAACACTCCTTCATTGGGGCTGTTGAAAAAGCCTCCTGACAGGATAAAGGCAACCCCCCCTACCCCCCCTTGTCAGGGGGGCAAGAAAAAACAAAACCCCCTCTACCCGGGAGACGAAAAAAAGTCCCCCCGGCAAACGGAGCAAGAGCAAAGCCCCTGTACCCGTCGGGGCGGCGTCGCCTTTTTATACCCCCCTGACAAGGGGGGGTAGGGGGGGTTGCCCTTATCCCCTGACAAGGCGGCCAAGGCCGGTTGCTCCTACGGGGTTTCCCCTTCAAGTCGCGTTTGACCCCGGCCGGGCCCGAACTTCGCCCTTCGATACGCCGCCTTCGGCGGCTACTCAGGGTGAGGAAGGTGGGGGGACGGCGGAGCCTGCCCTGAGCCTGTCGAAGGGCCGCTACTCAGAGTGAGGCGGAGAGGCGGGTTGCTCGGGGTGGGATGGCGGTTTCGCAGGGACGGACCGGCGCATCCGCCCGCCTACCTCCGCTCCCCCGTCACGAGCCAGACGCCCGCCGCCGTCAGGCCGGCGCCGATGAGCAGATGCCAGCCCAGTTGCTCGCCCAAGTAGAGTGCGCTGCCCACCACGCCAACGATGGGCGTCATGAAGAAGAACACCGAAATCTTGGCGGGCGAGTACTTGAGCAGCAGATGGCCCCAGTAGGCCAGCAGGAGCGCGCTCGCAATCACGCCCATGTAGATGATCGCGAAAATCTGCGCGCCTCCCAAAGAGATGATGCCGAAATTCGGCTCGTGAGAGGATAGGAAAAAATAGGTCGGCGCGCCGATGAGCATGATCCACCTGGCGATTGATACGACGTCTGAACTCGAGAGATACCGGCGGAAGTGAATCGTCTGCACCGCCCAGAGAAAGGCGGCGATCAGGATGTAGGAATCCGCCCATAGCGCGCTGTCCGCCCCCAGACCCTGCGAGAAGACAGTGACGGTGCCGGCCATCGCCGTGGCGAAGCCCAGCGCTCGCACGAGGGTGATGCGCTCGCCCGTGAGAAACGCGGCGCTCAGCAGCATCACCCAGATGGGTTGCGAGTAGAGCAGCACCGAGGCGCGCGCGGCGGCGGTGCCGAACATCCCCTGGTAGAGAAACCAGATGTAGACGTTGTGCATGCAGGCGCTCAGGATGCGGTGGCCCTTCTCCTTCCAGGGGTCGTGGTGGGTCACCCTTTCGGGCGTGCGGGCGATGAGGCTGAAGATCGTGAGCGTTACGGCGCCCGCGGTGCAGCGCAGCCACAAGAGGCCGAAGGGAGTCAGACCCCCGTAGGCGCCCTTGATGACGGGCTGCGCCATCCCCCACGCCATCGTGAGCAGCAGCGAGCCGAACACCAGTTCGAGCGTCATTCCCGCGCCAGCGGATGGTTTCGGTGAGGCCGGTCGGCTGTTCAATCGCTCCCCCCGGACTTGCGGGGCCGCTCGCATATCTCGACGCGGATGTTCTCGGGCCCCTTGATGAAGGCGATCATGCGCCCGCCCACACCTGCGGCCATGGGCGGCATCGAGACCTCCGCCCCGCGCTCTTCGAGCCGGGCGACCGCCGCCGCCACGTCATCCACCGCAACGCCCAGATGGTCGAGTCCGTGGGTCAATTCAGGCGCCACGGCGTCGGGTTCATCGCCCGGGCGGTATCCCCGGATGCGCAGGTCCCCATCGCCCAGCTTGTAGATGGCGTAGGGCGCGCCCTTGAAATCCTCCTCGTAGGAGAGCATCTCCAGTTCAAAAACGTTCTCGAAAAAATCCGCCATGGCGCGGACGTCGCGCGTGAGGAAGTGGACATGGTCGTACCGGAATTCCACAAAATTCTCCTTTCGTGATTGTTCATCTTCGTGCGCTCATATTACGCTGAACCGAGAATCCCACAGGAACGCCGCTTATACAAACGATTTCCACATCGAGGGTATTCTTGATAAAGGCCGTAAGGAGAACCTACAAGTAGATGGTTTGTAGGGACAGGCCCCTGTGCCTGTCCGAGGTCGTGACCTTTCCCTACAAGAGGCGGTGGGGTTTTGATCGTCATTCCGGCGAAAGCCGGAATCCATTTG
The DNA here is from genome assembly GCA_026706735.1 of Nitrospinota bacterium. Lineage (GTDB taxonomy): Bacteria > UBA8248 > UBA8248 > UBA8248 > UBA8248 > Bin107. Next base: position 7,473 of record JAPOYD010000093.1, read on the forward strand.
TTCCGCCTTTGTTTTTTTCTGATTGCTTTCCGCCAATGACGGGGAGATGAAAAGCCGGAGCATTGCCATTCTGCTTGAAAATGGATTCCGGCTTTCGCCGGAATGACGGCGGTGGCCAATTCCGAGCGAGGACAACTTTTGCGATAACCCACCTTGAGGGAAGAAACCCATGCCGAAAACGAAAATCACGGGCGAAGAGCACCGGGCGCACCACGACGGGGCCGATCTGTTCTTGTGGAGGAAGTATAAAGAAGGGCTAGCGAAGCCACGAGGCGCGGTGCTCCTCGTGCACGGCTCGTCCATGGCCTCCACGCCCACGTTCGACCTCCAGGTGAAATCGCGGCCCGGATACTCCCTGATGGACTACCTCGCCGAGCACGGCTACGACGTCTGGTGCGTGGACTGCGAGGGTTACGGAAGATCCACCAAATCAAGGCGGGTCTCCTGCGGAATCGAGCGCGGCACCAGGGACGTTCTCGCGGCGGCAAACGTGATCCGGCGGGTGAGCAGAAAGAGCGCGCTTCACCTCTACGGCATCTCGTCCGGCGCGCTCAGGGCCGCTCTTTTCGCGCAGAAAAACCCCCGGCGGGTGAAGCGGCTGGTACTCGACGCCTTCGTCTGGACGGGCGAAGGAAGCCCGACGCTTGAGCAGAGACGCAAGCGATTCGAAGGCGTGGCCTCCACGTCGAGAAGACCGGTGAACCCGGCGTTCATCAAGAGCATCTTCACGCGCGATCATCCCGGCACGGCGTACCGGGACGTCGTCGATGAATTCGCAGAAGCGATCTGCGCGCTCGACGATACGATCCCCAACGGCACCTACATCGACATGTGCGAACGGCTGCCGCTGGTGAACCCCAGAAAAATCACGGCTCCGGTGATGATCGCGCGCGGCGAGTTCGACGGTATCGCCCATCTCGACGACCTGATGGCGTTCTTCCGGCTCCTGCCGAATCCCGACAAGCAGTTCGTCATGATGCCCGGGGTCGCCCACGCGAGCCTGCAGGAGAAGAACCACGGCATCGTCTTCCATCTCATCGAGCGATTCTTCAGCCAGCCCGCGCCCGTCTACAGGGGCTGAGGACGCCCGGCGGCGGGAATGAGGTCGCTGAATAACCCGATCCAAGGAGCGGGCCGTTCCCCTCGTCTTACCGGGCCGCCGTACCGACCTCACCCTGAGTAGCCGCCGGAGGCGGCGTATCGAAGGGCGAGGGGAGTCGAACGCCTCGCGCCGGGCGAGAGGGCATCCTTCGATACGCGGCTTCGCCGCTACTCAGGATGAGGCAGATAGGACTTTCTCAACAACACCCTCGCTTGATTCGCGCGGGGCAATGGGGCTAGATTAGGGCCATCGATTCGTAGAAATGATAGGGGCGTGGACGCCCCATCGAATGACAAACGAATTCTTTATCCCTCAAGCAGAAAGGCGCATCCATGGAAACCCAGGATTGGTATTCCGTCAACAATTTCGCACCGGACAGCTACCAAATCACCGAGGGGGGCAGGTTCAACATGCTCCTCCTGGTGGGCGATGAAAAAGCGCTCGCCATCGACGGCGGCATCGGTATCGCGAATCTGAGAAAACTCTACGAGAGCATCACCGATAAACCCATCGACTTCATCGCCACCCACACGCACTGGGACCACCTCGGCGCGGCTTCGCAGTGGGAGCAAATTGGCGTCCATCCGGTCGGCAAGAGCCTGCTCGCCAACGATTTCTCAAAGCTCGAACAGGGCTTCCTGAACATGTGGAAGAGCAACGGGAACACCTTCCCCGACTGGTTCGACGAGGAGGCCTACTCCATCAAGCCCGCCACGTTCGGCTGGACGCTCGATGAGGGCGACACGTTCGACCTGGGCAACAGGAAGTTTCACGTCTACTACACGCCCGGACATTCGCCGTGCAGCATCTCGCTCTATGACGAGCGTGAGAAGATTCTCGTCTCGGGCGACCTGATTCGCTGCGAGGAGTACCTCTTCCTCCAGGTGCCCACGGCGGTGCTCTCCGACTACGCGCCCTCGCTGCGCAAGCTCGAGAAAGTCGCCGCGGAGAACGAGGTGCGCTGGATCACCTCGGGCCACACCGACCCCTACCCGGACCCCTCCATCATCGGCGAGATGGCGCAGAACATGGAAGAGCTTGAGGCGGGCGTGCACGATCCGCCCGCCAAGGTGGACGGCGGCGCGTGGGGCGAGGTGGACGAGTACACCTTCCCCCGCGTGAAGGTGTGGATTCAGGATCACGCGAGAAAATAACCCCGGATAAAGAGACGCCATGGACACGCAAGGCTGGTATGAGGTCATCGAGTTCGCGCCGGGTACCTACCAGATATCAGAGGCCGGGCGGTGGAACATGTTCCTGCTCGTGGGCGGGGAGAAGG
>JAPOYD010000175.1 GCA_026706735.1 Nitrospinota bacterium
CTCTTTGACGTCGGGGTATTGCACGGTCACGCGGTTTTTGAAGGAATGCTTGAGCGTCAGCCACAACCCCTTGCAAATCTCGCCTAACATGAAATCTCCCCTCCTTTCGAGCGGCCCGCTAGCCGATGAAAACGACGGCGCCGGCCGTGAGTATCACGTTCAGGATGGACAGCGGCAGAAGCACCTTCCATCCGAAACCCATCAGTTGGTCATAGCGCAGGCGCGGCGTGGAGGCGCGCAGCCACATGAAGAAGAACATGAACGCCAGCACCTTGATCAGGAACCAGAGGACGGGCGGCAGCAGCGGCCCGCGCCATCCGCCGAGGAAAAACGTCGCTCCCACCGCCGAGAGCGTAATCATGCTGCAGTACTCGGCGATGGAATAGACCGCAAAGTGCATGCTGCTGTACTCGGTATGAAAACCGCCCGTGAGTTCGCTCTCGGCCTCGGGCAAATCGAAGGGCGCCCGGTTCGTCTCAGCCAGCATGCAGACGACGAAGAGCAGAAATCCCAGGGGCTGCAAAACGATGTAGGGCATCCCAGCCTGTCCCTCGACGATCCCCTTGAGGCTCAGGGTGCCCGAGATCATCACCACGCCCAGAAGCGACATGCCGAGCGAGAGTTCGTAGCTGATGAGCTGGGCGGCAGAGCGAAGCCCGCCGATGAGCGGATATTTGCTGTTCGACGCCCATGAGCCGAGCACGATGCCGTACACGCCGATGCCCGCCATGGCGAAGATGTAGAGGATGCCGACGTTGACGTCGGCTAGCACAAGGTCCACCTTCTGTCCGAGCACGGTCACGGAATCGCCGAAGGGCACCACGGCGAAAGCGGCCAGCGCCGGAATGAGCGTTATGGCGGGCGCTAAAACGTAAATCGCCTTGTCCGCCTGGGCGGGAATGATGGTTTCCTTGAACATGAGCTTTATCCCGTCGGCGATGGGCTGCAAAAGCCCCGACGGACCCACGCGGTTGGGGCCCACCCGCACCTGTATGAGCGCGAACACGCGCCGCTCCATCCAGGTCATGTAGGCGGCGAGCAGCAAAAGCCCGCCGAAACCCACGAGCACTTTCCCGAGAATGATGAGCAGCGAAATCATCTAGGCGCCCACCTCCTGGGGTTTCTCCGCCTTGCGGGCCTGAATCTCCACGCCCTGGCGGCCCGGCGCGCCGCCCGTGTTGAGGGCCGAGCCCCCATGCGCGCGCAAATACCCCTCAGGCGCGAAGGCGACGCCCACGGGCGCGTTCTTGTCGACATGAGCGGGAAGCTGAACGGACTGGCCGCCCAGTTCGAATTCCAGGAGTTCGCCGTCCGCAACTCCCAGACTCCCTGCATCGCCCGGCGAGAGGGCAAGGGCGGCTTCGGGCATGTCGGCCAGATGATAGGCCGATGCCGCATAAGCTCCCGAGAGCCACAGGACGGGCGTCAGGAGCATCCTGAGTCCCGGCTCATGCGCCTCTTTCTCGGGAATCTGCGCGATCTGATAGGCGCGCCGCCCTTCTCTCTTGAGATGAAGACCCTCATCGGGAACCTGGCCGAAGGCGTCCGCGTAATCGCCGACCAGAGAACGCGCCTGAATCCGGATTTTGTCCAGCGAATTCGCCCGCATGGGCCGCTCCATCGCCTTGGCGATATCGGCGAAGGCCCGCCAGGCTTCGGGGACCATCTTGTCGATCATCGGCTTGAGCGCGCGCGGGAGAGCCTGCGCCCTGCGCTCCAGGTTCGTGACGCTGCCCGTCTCCTCATATAGCGTGGGCGCAGGGATCACGACGTCCGCGTACTTTGCGCTGGCGTTCAAATGAGAAGTCTGCAGAACGACGAAATCGGCCTTATCCAGCGCCTCTCTCGCCCGCGCGCCGTCTGGATGCTCGGCCACCGGGTCGCAGTCCAGAATGTACAGGGCCTTGAGTTCATCATTTATCAGTCCATCGAGTATGCCGCCTGCATCTCTGCCGGCTTGCGCGCCGGGCGGCCTTCCCCACGCCTCCTCGCAGGCGGCGCGCGCGTCCCCATCCGACAAATCGCCACCGGGCAAGGCATCGGGATACAGGCCCATGTCGATTGCGCCTTGCAAGTTCGGCGCGCCCGCGGCGAAAAGCATGTTGGCGCGGAGCAAGAGTCCCAGATTGATCGCCTCGGAAACGGCGACCTTCCCCGTCTCCCCGGGGCCTGAGAGTATGCTCACGGGGCCGTCCGCCGCCAGAATCGCCCGGGCGGCGGCCATGAGATCATCGGGCGGCACGTCCGCCTCTTCGCACAGGCGGCTCAAATCCACGGAACCGATGAGCGCAGCGTAGTCTTCCGCGTTCTCTCCTTCTGGTTTCGCGCCGCCGCCCACGAGGCATGTCGCAAGCGCGCGCAGCGTCCGCGAGATGCCCCCCAGAACCGGCACCAGATGATGCACCCGGCCCTGAACGCGCAGGTCGACCCGCTTTTGGTTCACGTTGATGATGGCCGCGCCCGCCCGGTGCGCCTTTCTGATCTGAAGCGCGAGGATGGGGTGCTGCGTGAACGGGTCGCTCCCCACGATGATGACGGCCTTGGAACGCCCCAACTCCTCGATGGAGCCCACGCCGCCCACGCCGCCGAAAGCGGCGCTTTGCAAGTCCGTTTGCACGATGTCGCGCGTGTGAATCCGGCTGTCCAGGTGATTGGTTCCCAGGACGGAGCGCATGAAGGCACCGAACTGATACGCGGTTTCGTTCGTGGAAGAGGCGCCTCCCAGACCGGCGATTGCGCCGCCGCCCGCCTGTTCCATAACAGCGCCGAAGCCTCTCGCCGCCTCGCCGATGGCTTCCGCCCAGCCGACGGGCGTCAGTTCTCCGTCTTTTCGGATCATCGGCTGGGTGATCCGCCCTTCGCCGTGCGCCAAGCTCCAGCCGTAGCGCGCGACGTCGCAAATCCACGTGTCGTTCACTCTTTCGTTCTCCACCGCCGTCACACGCTTGATCTCGCCGTCCTTCGTCCAGACGCCCTGGCGGCAGCCCACGCTGCACAGGGTGCAGGGACCCTGGGTTTCCTCCATCTCCCACACGCGCGCGGTGAAGCGGTATTTGTTGTCCGTGAGCGCTCCCACAGGGCAGATGTCGATGACGTTGCCCGAGACGACGCTCGTCAGGGGCAAATCCTCGTAAATGCCCACCTCGGTGCGGTCGCCCCGCTGCGCCCAGCCGAATTCAGCCCCGCCGTCGATCTCCTCGGTGAAGCGGATACACCGGGTGCAGTGCACGCAGCGGTTCATCTCGGGCTTGATGAAGGGGCTCATCTCCTTTGGCTGATAGATGCGCCGGAACTCGTGCGTCCTGCTGATCGCCTTGCCGTAGGCCATGGTCTGATCCTGCAGGGGGCATTCACCGCCCTGATCGCAAACCGGGCAATCGAGCGGGTGGTTCTTGAGTAAAAACTCGAACACCCCCTCCTGCGCCTCGATGACGCGCGGGGTCACGGAACTGATCACCATGCCTTCAGCCGCATACGTGGCGCAGGAGGGCTGCAGTTTGGGTATCGGCCGGCCGTTGCCGGCGTCGAGCACTTCCACGAGGCAGGCCCGGCACTGGCCCACGATGGAGAGGTTCTTGTGGTAGCAAAAATGCGGAACGTGCGCGCCGATGCGGAGCGCGGCCTCCAAGACGGGCAGGCCCTTGTCCATCGTGATGCTCTGATCGTTGAATATGTAGGTTACCTGCTCATTCGACATCTATCGCCTCTCCCCCATCACAACGCGGCGGGATACGGGCTGCCCAGCGGACAGCGCCCCAGAGAGATGTGCGCCTCGAATTCATCGTAAAATTTCGTCAGGAATGCCTCGAACATCATGGCGCACGCATCAGAGAGCACGCAGATGGTGTTGCCGCGCATGTTGGGGTCTATCGACGCGAGCGTATCGAGGTCGTCGGGCACCCCCTCGCCCCGCTCCATGCGGGCCAGGATCTCGGACACCCAGCCGGTTCCCTCCCGGCAGACCGAACACTGCCCGCAGGATTCGTGCTCGAAAAAGGCGGCGAGCCTGCCCGCGGCCTGCACCATGCACGTAGTCTCGTCCATGACGATAACCCCGCCGCTTCCCCCCATGCTGCCCGCTTTCGCCAAGGAATCGAAATCCATCGTCACCTTGTCTTCATATACTTCCTTCGCGGTGAGGGCGGGCGCGCTCGCGCCGCCGGGGATCACCGCCTTGAGCGCCGCGCCGTTCCGCATGCCGCCGCAGTGCTCGTGAATCATCTCCTCGCACGTCAGGCCGAGCGGCAACTCGTAAAGGCCCGGCTTCGCCACGTGCCCCGAGACGCAGTACATGCGGGTACCGGAGTTTTTCTCGTCGATTCCGATGCCGGCGAACCACTCCGCCCCCTTGTTCACGATGTGGGGGAGGTTCGCGAGCGTCTCCACGTTGTTGATGACCGTGGGCCGCGCATAGAGACCGATCACCGCCGGAAACGGCGGCTTGAGGCGCGGGTGCCCGCGCTTGCCCTCGAGCGACTCCAGAAGCCCGGTCTCCTCGCCGCAGATGTAGGCGCCCGCGCCGCGGTGGGTGTAGATGTCGCAAGAAAATCCACTGCCCATGATGTCCCGGCCGACGTAGCCCTTCTCGTAGGCCTCGGCCAGGGCCTTTTCCACCGCGCGCCAGGGGGCGACGAACTCGCCGCGAATGTAGATGTAGGCCTTCTCGATGCCCACGGCGTAGCAGGTGATGAGGATGCCCTCGATGAGCTGGTGCGGGTCGCGCAGCATGAGTTCGCGGTCCTTGAACGTGCCGGGCTCTCCCTCGTCCGCGTTCACGGCCAGGTATTTCGGCCCGTCCACCTGGGGCACGAAACTCCACTTGAGACCGCACGGGAATCCCGCGCCGCCACGCCCGCGCAGGCCCGAGGCCTTCACCATTTCGATGACGTCGGCGGGTTCGACGCCGCCCAGGAGCTTCCGAATCGCCTCATAGCCGCCTGTGGCTTCATAGCCCGAAATGTGCTGCGCATCCGGGTTGTCGAACCGGCCCGTCACGATTTTTTCCAATACCAACGCCATCTTCAGACCCTCAGCCCTGGCCTTCGCCGTCTGGTTCTTCGGCGCCTGCCAGAGCGGGCGTTACCACCTCGTCCGCTCCGATGGGCGAGACGGCCTCGCCCTTTTCCATCGCGCTGAACAAGTCGTTCATGATCTCGGGCGTGACGCATTCGAAGTAGTGTTCGTTTACCTGCACGCAGGGCGCGCCCCCGCAGGCGCCCAGGCATTCGACCGCCTCTATGGAGAATTTGCCGTCCTCGCGCGTGTGCCCGACGCGGCAATCCAGGCGGCTTTCGATATCGCGCAGAAGCCTGCCCGCTCCCATCAGGGCGCACGAGAGGTTGTTGCACACCTGCACGTGGTATTCCCCGATGGGCTGGGTCTTGAGCATGGTGTAGAAGCTCACCACGCCCCATACCTCCATGGGGGAGACCTCGAAAATCTCGGCCACGCCCTGCATCACCGCGCTGGTGATGAAGCCCTCCTGTTCCTGGGCCAGTTGAAGCGCGGGGATGAGGGCCGAACGCTTGACGGGATACTTGGCGATGATGCGCTCTAATTCCGCGCGGTTCTCGGGCGAGAACTCGAAGCGTTCTTCCTGCCCGGAATGGGGAAACCGTATCAACGCCAAAACAATACCACCCTCTATTTCACTCTAGCGATCTATCTCGCCCAGCACGATGTCGATGCTGCCGATGGCGGCCACGACGTCGCCCATCAGCCCGCCCCGGGTAATCTCGCCCAGCGCGTGGAGATTCGCGAAACTCGGCGCGCGCACCTTGACCTTGTAGGGATCCGGACTGCCGTCGCTGATCATGTAATAGCCGAGCTCGCCCCGTGGGGACTCGATGGCCTGGTACACCTCGCCCTCGGGCACGCTGTAACCTTCGGTGAATATCTTGAAATGGTGGATCAGCGCCTCCATGTCATGGGCCAGCTGCTCCTTGGGGGGCGGCACCACCTTGGGGTTGTCCGCCATGAGCGGCCCCTCGGGCATCCCCTCGAGCGCCTGCATGGCGATGCGCCTGGACTCGCGCATCTCGGCGACCCGCACCAGATACCTGTCCAGAATATCGCCCCGCTCGCCCACAGGAATCTCGAAGTCGAACTCCTCATAGCCCGAGTAGGGCTCGTTCTTGCGGATGTCATACGCAACGCCGCAGGCTCTGAGCAGCGGCCCCGTGATGCCGAGCGCATAGGCCTGCTCCGCCGTCATGGCGCAAACGCCCTCCGCGCGCCTCAAATAGATGGGGTTGTTCGTGAGCAGTTCCTCATACTCGTCCACGCGCTCTGAGAAGGGTTCCAGAAAATTCCGGCAATCCTCGTAAAACGTCGGGTAGGGTTCGCGCGCGACGCCGCCCACCCGGAAATAGCTCGTCATCATGCGGACGCCCGATACTTTCTCGAAAATCTTCAAGAGCTGCTCGCGCTCCCTGAAGCAATAGAGAAAGACCGTCATCGCGCCCAGATCGAGCGCGTGGGTGCCGAGCCAGACCAGGTGGCTGTTCAGGCGCGTCATCTCGGCGAGCAACACGCGCAGATACTTGCACCGGCGGGGAACCTCCATGTCCAGGAGTTTCTCGACGGCCAGAACGAAGCCGAGATTGTTCGACATCGGCGCCAGGTAATCCATGCGGTCGGTCATGGGGAGGGCCTTGTTGTAGGTTTTCTCCTCCATGTTCTTCTCGATGCCGGTATGCAGGTAGCCGATGACGGGCTTGCACGAGAGCACCGTCTCGCCGTCGAGTTCGAGCACCACGCGCAAAACCCCGTGGGTGCTCGGGTGCTGCGGCCCCATGTTGAGCGTCATCGTCTCGGTCTGGATGGGACCGAGCATGTCGCTGTCGAGGGGGTCCGTGCGCTGGGCTTGCGTGGCCATCATGGGCTCCCGTGATCCTTATTCCGCCGCCTTGGGCTTGCCCGCGGGCGTATCCCTGAACGTGAACGCCACGGGTTCTGCGGAGATGTCGAAATCCTTGCGGTGGGGATGCCCCTCGAACCCCTCGGGCGTAAGGATGCGCTCGAGTTCGGGATGTCCCTCGAAGGTGATCCCCAGAAGGTCGTACGCCTCGCTCTCATGGAGTCTCGCGCCCGGCCATATTCCGCAGACGCTGGGCATCGCCGGTTCGAGATCGTCCGCGCAGGGAGCCTCGAGCCGCAGACGCCGCGATCTCTCGGGATTCAGGAGCGAATACGTCACCTTGAAGCGGTAGGAAACCGGCAACTCCAGGCAATCCACCCCGCAGACGAAGCTCAGCAGCTTGTAGCCTCTCTCGTCGCGCAGAAACCGCGCCGCATCGAGCAATGCGCCCGGCGCGATTTGCGCGGAAATCTGGCCGCGATGTTCCGTCGCCCCGAGGAATCCCCCGCCGATTTTCGCCTGAAGCAAAACGAGGTCGGGGTCTTTTTTCTCGATCGGCTCCTCCGGCTCGACTTGTTCCCGCTCCTCTTCACTCAAAGGCTCAATCCCTCATTTTTCAAATGTTTGTTTCACTTCACGAACAAGCTCACACCCTGTATTCGCACCGATTTTCAACTCACGTGGCGTGGGGAGCTTTCGCGCATCTTCTAAAGCGAGGTGACGCCGGAATCCTCTCGGTAGAGCGTTTCATCCGCAATCTTCGCCTGGAGCTTCATGATCCCGTCGATGAGCGTTTCGGGACGCGGCGGGCAGCCCGGCACGTAGATATCGACGGGCACGACCTCGTCCACGCCCTGCACGAGGGCGTAGTTGTTGAATATCCCGCCCGTGGACGCGCACGCGCCCATGGAAATCACCCATTTCGGCTCGGGCATCTGATCGTAGATTTGTCGGAGCACGGGCGCCATTTTCCGCGATACCCGGCCCGCCACGATCATCAAATCCGCCTGGCGCGGCGAGGCGCGGAACACCTCGGCGCCGAAGCGCGAGATGTCGTACTTCGCCGCCGAGGTCGACATCATCTCGATGGCGCAGCACGCCAGCCCGAAAAGCGCCGGCCACAGGCTGTTCTTACGCGCCCATTTGATGACGTCGGTGGCCCGGCCCAGCACCACCTGGCCTTCGAGTTGTTGTTCTAGTCCCATTCGAGCGCTCCCCGGCGCCATTCGTATATCAGACTGGCCACCAGCAAAGCCATGAAAGGCAGAACCGCGAGAAACGCGTATACGCCCAGGCTCTTGAGGTTCACCGCCCATGGATACAGGAATATGAGTTCCACGTCGAAAACGATGAACAAGATCGCCACCAGAAAGAATTTCACGCTGAAACGCCCCCGCGCGTTCGACTCCGGCACGATGCCGCACTCATAGGCGACGTCTTTCTCCACCGTGGACTTGCGCCTGCCCAGCAGGAACGTCACGCCCAGGTTCACGATGGCGAATCCGACCGCCAGCGCTATCAGAATCAATATGGGTAAATACTCTTCCGGCATTTCCCGCCCCCACGGCGCTCAGACGCGCACTTTCTCGTCATGTCAAACAGGAATTCAAATCGAGCGCATCTTACGGCTGGCATCCCGTGGTGTCAACAATTCGCCGCCGCCATGCGCCGTATCCAGAATAACCCGACCAGGCTCCAAGGGCCTTTCATCGCGCATCCTCGCCTGAAGGGGTTGTTGAGAAAGCCCGTTGCGGCGCAATCCCCCTGCTCGTCGTGCGCAGCCCGCCGCTCCGCCTCACCCTGAGTAGCCGCCGGAGGCGGCGTATCGAAGGGCGAGGGGAATCGAACGCCTCGCGCCGGGTGAGAGGGCATCCTTCGATACGCGGCTTCGCCGCTACTCAGGATGAGGCAGAAAGGGGTTTTTCAACAACCCCCTGAACAGGGGCATTTTATCGTTTTCTCGCCCCTGAAAATAAGGTATTTTGTTCCTGCCGCCATCTACCGTCCGGGAGAATGGCGCACCTGCACGAATACCCGTGGCGTCCTCCCGCGCGCGGGCATGAGGGTTTGAGCCATGAACGAACCGAATCTACTAACAAAGGCGCACCTCGACGCCTTGAGAAGCGACTTCGAGGAACTGGCCCGGCGGCAGGTGGGTTATCCCTGCAACCAGAGTTTCGATTATTCGGATTTGACGCCTTTTCTGGAATACACCCTCAACAACGTGGGCGACCCCTTTCACGACAGCAATTTCCGCAGCAACACGCACGAGATCGAGCGCGAGGTCATCGCCCGGTTCGCCTCCCTGATGCGCCTGGAGAAGGAGCAGGCCTGGGGCTACGTCACCTCCGGCGGAACCGAGGGCAACATGTACGGCATCTACATGGGGCGGGAGCTGTTCCCGGACGGCATGGTGTACTTCTCGCAGGACACGCACTACAGCGTCCTCAAGATCCTGCGCGTGCTGAACGTGCGCAACATCATGATCAAGAGCCAGGAAAACGGAGAGATCGACTACGAAGACCTCCGCGAGACCATACGCATCCACCGCGACGTCCCCGTCATCTTCATGGCGAACATCGGCTCCACGATGAAGGGCGCCGTGGACGACGTGCAAAAGGTGCGCGGCATCCTGGACGATCTGGCGGTCACGAACGCCTACATCCACGCGGACGCCGCCCTGAGCGGCATGATTCTGCCATTCGTCGAGGAGCCGCAGCCCTACGGGTTCGACGCGGGTTTCGACAGCGTGTCCATCAGCGGCCACAAGCTCATCGGCTGTCCGCTGCCCTGCGGCGTCGTGCTGACGAAGCGCGATTACGTGGCGCGCATCGCGCGCTCGATAGAATACGTGGGCGTACTCGACACCACGCTGCCCGGCTCGCGCAACGCGCTGACGCCGCTCATGCTGTGGTACGCCTTCGAGCGCCTGGGGATGGAGGGGTTCCGGGAGCTGGTAGCGGAAATGCTGGCGGTCGCCGAGT
>JAPOYD010000138.1 GCA_026706735.1 Nitrospinota bacterium
TCACGCACGACATCCGTCATGGCGTTCACGGCATCGAGGATGGTGGCCGGATCCGATTCAGGAACGACCATAACGGACACAAGATCCCTGTGCGTCACGCCGTTGTTGGTAACGGCGAACATAAAAGAAAGGGTCTGTTTCGCCGTTACCCCTGCATCGGCCGTAAATACAGGTTCGGCGACGTCGATGGCCGACAGAGAACCGCCCGTTCCCTGTATGAGCGTCCACAGATAGGTGGTCGCCCCAACGGCGTTCTCGACCGTGATATCAGGGCCGGCTTTTGCAATTACTGTTGTCGGAGGCATTTGAGTGTTCCTTTCATGAATAGGGGTTGAAATTGATTATTCAGCATCCCCACCGGAAGGATCGTAACGTTCTACGTTCTTTTGCAGGAAGATGGTGTCTCCAACCTTCTTGATTTCGTAACCCGTCACTAAAGTCGCAGAACCATATCCCGTCGTATCAGTGGTGTTCCTCACATTCGCGACACCCGGGTCACCCTTATCACCTTTGGGACCCTGTGCGCCGTCCTGCCCATCCTGTCCGTCTGCGCCCGGATATCCTCTCGGACCTCTTGCTCCGGTATCTCCCTTGTCTCCTTTCGGGCCTTGAGGGCCGGTATGTCCGCGGAGGCCCATGTCGCCTTTATCGCCTTTCTCACCGCGAAGTCCCTGAATCCCCTGGTCTCCCTGGTCACCCTTGTCACCTTTGGGACCCTGTGCACCGGCGGGGCCCGTTGCTCCAGTGGCTCCCGTATCCCCCTTCGGTCCTGTCGGACCTGCGGGGCCGGCGATGCCTTGCGCTCCCGTGTCGCCTTTGGGACCTTGTGCGCCGGCGGGACCTGGCGGGCCTGGTTCCCCTCTTTCGGCTGCTGTCCCGGGGATGCCTTGCTCGCCCTGGTCGCCCTTGTCACCCTTGGGTCCTTGGGACCCCGGGTCGCCCCTGTCGCCCTTGTCGCCTTTCGCGCCGTCCTGGCCCGGCTCGCCCTGTTCCCCTCTCTCTCCGCGTTCACCCGGAATGCCTTGCTCGCCCTGGTCGCCCTGGTCCCCTTTGGGACCCGCAGGGCCTTGCTCACCCGGGTCGCCTTTTTCTCCTTTCTCGCCCGCAGGTCCGGTTATCGCGCGCTCACGCACGACATCCGTCATGGCGTTCACGGCATCGAGGATGGTGGCCGGATCCGCTTCAGGAAAGACAACGATGGACACGATATCGGTGTGCGTCACGCCGTTGTTGGTAACGGAAAATATATAGGTAAGAGTCTTCTCTTCCGTTACCTCTGCATCGGCCGTAAATACAGGTTCGGCGACGTCGGTGGCCGACAGGGAGCCGCCCGTGCCCTGATACAGCGTCCAAAGATAAGTGGTAGCTCCAACGGCGTTTTCGATAACGGCCATTCCGTGGATTGTGACAGTTTTGCCGGTTTCAACCCTGATATCGGGCCCGGCTTTTGCGATTACTGTTGTCGGAGGCATTTGAGTGTTCCTTTCATGAATAAGGTTTTTGGGTTGATACTTCTGTTCGTGATGGAACGACCACGCCGGCGATGCCGCTCCGGGCGTGATCATCAGGAACCATCGTGGGCGTTGCGTCTTGCTGCAGTCCTACCGGAAGCTGAAACGCGAACGGCCTTCCGGCGTGCGCGTTCCGGGCGGCGCGCGCCCGTCCGCCGTTGACATCAACTTCATCTTCAAGCCGATGCGGCCGCAGAAGTCCTGCAAGAAAGATTCTTCGCTGAAACAGGCGCTTCCTGAACTCATATCGGTTCTCCCGTGAACATATCTTCCTGGAAATCGTCACCATCGCCATAATCTTCTTCTTCGAAGCTTTCATAACGTTTCCTGAATGCGACTGTGGTGACGCCACCTGACGCCGATAATTGCGATTAGGGAACACCTAAAGACTCATTTCTTCGCCGCAAGGTCCCTTTCAAGGCGAAAATGAACAGAAAATCCGCGGAAAAAGGCGTAAAAGAGTGCGAAAAAAACCTGCATTCCCTGAAATTTCTCTTGACAAGCCATCGAGAGGGGTATATTGTTACCAGTAATCGCAATTACCGGTAGTTATAAATACATTCATATATCGGCAGTAATAAATTCCATCATCCGGCTTCTCCGAAATGCCCGAAAACGACATTCTCAACCTGGCGATTCATCTCAAGCGCCTGCGCCCGCTCATCGATGAAGTGATCGAGCGGTATCATCTGAAGGGAGCGGCCGCCGATCCTTCGGGCCGGCTTCTCGCCATGACGGCGCCCGAGGCGAAGCGGGGCTCCGCACGGAGGGAGGAGCCGGCTCCGCCCCACCCGGCGGCGGAACTCGCGAAGGCGTCGATGGCGAAGAACACGCGCCGCGCGTACGAACAGGCCCTGAGCGGGTTCGAGGTCTCGGGACGTCCCGAGACCGACGCCGGGGTGGCAGCGTATCTGGGAGACCTCTACGAGGAGGGCCGCTCGGCGGCTATGGCCGCGATGGCGATCGCTGCGCTCAGGTTCCGGGCGAGGCTCCAGGGGCGTCCCACTCCGGTGGGGCCCGCAGCCGAGCGCGTGCTGGCGGGCTTCAGGAGACTGACCACCGAGCGGGGTTACGGCAACGTGGCCGGAGTGAGTTGGGAGGAGGCCGACCGCGCCGCTGCGCTTGCCGAGCGGGCGGGGGGTTCGGCCGGGCTGCGCGACGCCGCGATCGTGGCGGTAGCGAGCGACGCGCTGCTCCGGGTGTCGGAACTCGAGGCCCTTGACGTACATGACGTGAACCTCGCCGATCAGACGGTGCTGATCCGGCGCTCGAAGACGGACCAGGAGGGCGCCGGCGTCGTGCAGTACCTGGGGGGGCCTACGGTTGCGCGGGTCCGTGCCTGGATAGAGGCCGCCGCACTCGCGGAGGGGTCGCTCTTCCGGCCCATTCTCAAGTCGGGCCGGGTCCGGAACCGGCGCCTGACGCAGAGAAGCATCCGCCGCATCATCATCCGCCGCGCGCGCGACGCGGGCGTCAAGGGCCGCATCAGCGGGCACAGCCTGCGGGTGGGCAGCGCGCAGAGCCTGGCGAGCGCGGGCGCATCTTTGGTCGATATGCAGCTCGCCGGGCGCTGGCGCTCGCCGTGTATGCCGGGACGTTACGCCCGGGGCCAGCTGGCGAAGCGCGGAGCGGTAGCGAGGCTTCGCTACGGCGCCTGAACCGGCTCCGCTCCGGGTTCACGCCTGCGTCCTTGTCCCCTGCTCTGGAACGGGGCTCCGTTTGCACGTTGTGCATCCCCGGCCATAAGCGGTCCATCCTCGGACGCACCGCGCTCCCGTTTTGGTCAATTCCCTTTAGCGTCTATACTGAAGAAGGAGACGAGAGGACTCGGCGCGCTAAAGGACCTAGTCGTGAACGAGTTGTCCGAACGACCTCAGGAGAAGGGAGCGGACCCGGCCGGAGACGCCGCTCGGGAGAGGGCGCAGTCGCCCGTGTCGAAGAACACGCGACGCTCGTACGAGGCTGCGCTCAGGAGGTTTGAGCGTTCGGGCCGTCCCCAGACCGACGCCGGTGTGGCGGCTTACCTGGGCGACCTCTTCGGGGAGGGGCGAACGGCGGCCGTGGCCGCGATGGCGGTGACGGCGCTTCGCTTCCGGGCGGGTCTCGAGGGGCGGGACTCTCCGGTGGGACCGGAAACCGAGCGTGCTCTGGACACGTTCCGGCGTCTGGACACGGGGCGCGGTTACGGCCGTGTGGCCGGGGTGGGCTGGGAGGAGGCCGACCGAGCCTGTGAACTCGCGGAGCGGGCGGGGGACCTCGCCGGTCTGCGCGACGCCGCGATCGTGGCGGTGGGCAGTGACGCGCTTCTCCGGGTGTCGGAACTCGAGGCCCTTGACGTACATGACGTGAACCTCGCCGATCAGACGGTGCAGATCCGCCGCTCCAGTACGGACCAGGATGATGCGGGCGTCGTGCAGTTCATCGGGGAGCCGACGGTTGCGCGGATCCACGCCTGGCTTGAGGCCGCGGCACTCGCGGAGGGAGCGCTCTTCAGGCCTCTCCGCAAGTCCGGCCGGTTGCGTGAGGGGCGCCTCACGCAGAGGAGCATCCGGAGCATCATCATCCGCCGCGCGCGCGACGCAGGGGCTCAGGGCCGCATCAGCGGGCACAGCCTGAGGGTGGGCAGCGCGCAGAGCCTGGCCGCAGCGGGGGCGTCTTTGGTCGAGATGCAGTTCGCCGGGCGCTGGCGATCGCCCGTGATGCCGGTGCGCTACGCGCAGGAACAGCTCGCGGAACAGGGCGCCGTGGCGAGGCTTCGCTACGGCCGTTGACAAATAAGGCCACGAGCCCGCCCAGCTGCGCGGGCATTGTAACGAATCTGTTTTCGTTTTGATTGGATGCTGCGGAATTTGATCCCCGCCGCATTCATGCGTCATGCCAGGGGAATCATGTAACGCCGCATGAGCCTGTGGATGGTCATCCGGAAGAGCTGGTCGGTGATCAGGCCGAACGAGCCCAGCATCAGGAACCCGACGAACATCTCGGCGGGCGCGATGATGTTCGTGCTCTGCATGATGAGGAAGCCGATTCCCTGGTCGGCGGCCAGCATCTCCGCGGCCACGACGCCCATGAAGGAGAAGCCCAGCGCGAGCCTGAGCCCGGTGAGGATGTGGGGCCAGGCCGACGGCAGGACGATGCGCACGAAGACGTCGCGCTTGCGCGCGCCCAGGCAAAGGGCGGCCCGGACCCGGATCTGGGGGGTGGAGAGGACGCCTGCCGCGGTGTTGAACAGCACCGCGATCCCCGCGGCGTAGGAGATGATGAAGTACTTTCCGATCTCGCCGATGCCGAAGATCGAGACGACCAGCGGAATGAGGGCCACCGGCGGGATGTTCCGGCAGAACTCCAGGGGCGGCTCGATGAGGTCCCGGGCCAGGCGAATCGCCCCGGTCGCCACGCCGACCGTTATCCCGATGACGCAGCCCAGGGCGTATCCGAGGATAATGCGCGTAAAGCTCGCTCCGAGGTGGGCGAACAGCTTGGTGTTCCAGATCATCTCGGCGAGTTTTTCGGCCACCGAGACGGGAGAGGGAACGATCGCGGACTCGAAGAAGGTCCCGCTCGACGTCCACCAGGCGCCTACGAACACCAGGATCGAAACCGACAGCCTCGCCAGCTTTCCCGCATACATTCGTCCCGACCTCCCTTGCCGCCTCAGTCGAACGCCGCCGTCTGGAGCATGTAGCGCCGCATGAGACGGCCGATGGTGAACTGGAAGGCGCGATCCGTGACGAGCCCTATCAGGCCCAGCAGGAACAGGCCCGAGAACATCTGCTCGGGAAGCAGCATGTTCCGGCTTTGCATGATGAGGTAGCCCACGCCGGACTCGGCCGCGATCATCTCCGCGGCCACCACACCCATGAACGCAAAACCGAGCGCGACCCGCAGCCCGGTGAGGATGAACGGCCAGGCCGAGGGCAGCACCACGCGCAGGAAGATTTCCCAACGCCCGGCACCCAGGCACATGGCCGCGCGGACGCGAATCTGGGGCGTGGACGCCACCCCTGCTGCAGTGTTGAAGACGACCGGAATAATGGTCGAATAGATGATGACGAAATACTTGCTGGGCTCATCCAGGCCAAAGGCGTTCACCGCCAGCGGAATGATGGCGACCGGCGTAATGTTGCGCATGAACTGAAGGGGTGGTTCGAGCATGTCTTCGGCAATCCGGATCCGCGCGACGGCGACCCCCGTGAGAATCCCCAGGACGGACCCGAACGCGTAACCGACGATCACGCGCCGGAGACTGGCCCAGGCGTGAAAGAGTATCTCGCCGTCCGCCGTCATCTCCCAGAGGTTCACGGCCACCTTGTGCGGTGCGGGCACCAGGATCGGGTTGAAGATGGTGCCGCTGCTCAGCCACCACAGGGCGAACGCCACGACGACCGATAGCACTCTCCAGAAAAACTTCCGGGGGTTCACCGGGCGCGCATCCTTTGTACTTCTTCGTCGATGAGCGACTCGACCCGGCTGAACATGGCGGCGAAATCGGGATTAGACGGTGAGCGGGGCTCCTCCAGGTCGATCCGAAAGACTTCTTTTATCCCCGCCTCCGGCCCGGCCGTCATCACAGCCAGGTGGGTGCTCAGGAGAAGCGCCTCGAAGATGTCGTGGGTAATGTAGAAAATGGTCTTGCCCGTCTCGTCCCAGATTTTACGGAATTCGACCTGAAGGTGTTTCTTCGTGATCGCGTCCAGCGCCGCAAAAGGCTCGTCCATGAGGAGGATGTCCGGGTCGTTCGCCAGCGCGCGGGCGATCTGGATGCGCTGCTTCATCCCGCCCGAGAGTTCGAAGGGAAACTTCCCGCCGTCGGCGTCGAGGCCAACGAGCCGAAGATACCTGTCGGCCCGCTCCTTGCGCACCTGGGCGCTGAGGCGGGCCATCTTCGGACCGAACTCCACGTTTTCGCGTGCGTTCATCCAGGGGAAAAGGGCGTTGCTGACGTCCTGGAAGATGACCGTCCTGTCCGTTCCGGGTCCGGTGACGGTCATATCGTCGAGGGAAACGCCTCCTGTCGTTGTCTCTTCAAAGCCTGCGACGATGTTGAGGAGGGTGGATTTGCCGCACCCGCTTGGCCCGAGGAGGGTGAAAAAAGACCCCCGCTCTACGGACAGGGTCACGTCCCGCAACACCTGCGCGACGCCCCCGTCGGCGCGGTCAAAATCCTTCCCCACGCCCTCCAGGCGTAAAACCCGCCAGTTCACTCCGCCTCCCCGTCCCCGCCCCCGGTCCGCTCGGTCGGCCGGAGGCGGGGAAAACCGCGTTTTCGTCCGGCGCCTACTTGATGAGCTTGGAACTCACCGACTTCAGGCCCCGCGTGTCGAAGAGCTTGCCCCAGTCCACCTTGGCCTTGGACTTGCCCTTCGAGATCATGAAGTTGTTGAGACCGTCCATGTCTTTTCGGAATTGAGGCGTATAAGCAACGTCCATGTTCATGACCCGGATCATTCGCTTGGCCTTGTCCGCAGGGACTTTGAACTCCTTGCCCACGATCTTCGCCGCTTCGTCGACGTTCTTCGCGGAGAATTCGGCGCCCTGCATCGTCCCCTTGATCAGAGCCGTCACGGCGTCGAAATCGTTGTCGATGAGGTCCTTGCGTGCGGACGTGACCATGTACTCGGTGAAGAAGCCCTTGCCCGTGCTGAGGATGTGAACCTTGTTCGCTCCCGACACCTCAACCGACCGCCAGCCGAAGGGCTGCCAGATGGTAAAGCCGTCCAGGTCGCCCCGGTCGAGGGCAACGACCATCTCGGCCGGCTTGACGTTCTTGTACTTCACGTCGGAGAGCTTGACGCCGTTCGCGTCGAGATACTTGGCCGCGAAAAACTCCGACGTCGTCCCCAGCCATACGCCCATCGTCTTGCCGATGAAATCCTTGGCGCTCTTGATCCCTTTTTTGGCGACCACCACCGAAAGCTCGGTGTAGTGCGCGGAGGGATGGAGCCCAACGATCTTGCCTTTGGTCTGGAGCCAGGTGCGCACGGCGGGCCAGTCCCCCGTGTTCACGAAGTCCCCCCGACCCGCGATGAACGACTGCGCGGCGACGCCGCCCGAGGTGAATTTCTTGAGCTGGACGTTGAGTCCCAGCTTCTTGTAGAACCCCTTGTGGACCGCCGTCACCATCGGCGCGAACTGGGGCGTGGAGCCGATGAGATAGGTGTACTGCGACTTCTTGGGCGCCGCTCCAGAGGGAACGGCCACAGCCAAGGCGAAAGCCGCCAGTAGAATCACCACAAATAAGCGCTTCATGCTTGCCGTGTGACGCATTGCTCAACCTCCTTGTTGTGAATGCCTCGAAAAACGAACATCAAATGGAATTTCCTCGAACGTGCGCGTGAAATCCAGGTTCCAATCATCCGGGGCGGACGCCGCGAGACGTCCGAAAAAAAAAAAAAAAATCCGTATCCCCTCTACGCCTTCGCCTTTTCCCTCCCGCAGGTTCAGAGCGTCACCGTGCTATGGCGCTGCTGGTCGATTTTCCGCTTGATGTGGGGGAGGATTTCCTCCCTCGGCCTGCCGCAAACGTCGAGCAGCAAACTCGCATAGACCTTCGTGGTGTGGTAGAGATCCTCCAGGCTCACGTGCTCGCCGATGTTCGGGTCCCAACCCGGCACCCCCGAGCGGGTCCTGCCGGAGGGTCCGTAGTTGAGGGTGGGAACGCCGTAGCGCGTGATGTGGGAGGCGTCCGAAATCCAGCCCTCGGTCACCGTTTCCGGGTCCTGGCCGTGCACCGACTTGTGGGCGCGCTTGATGGCGCCGTAGATGTATTCGTCCTCTTCGATCTCGGCGCCCGGGTTGGACATGTACATTTCGAGGTCCACCTTGAGGTCGGGGTCTCCCGCTACGATCTCTTCGATGATGTCCTGAATCTCGCGCTTGATCTCCAGGGGGTGCTGCCTGGGCAAGAGGCGCGTATCCAGATAGAGATTGCAGAAAACGGGGGTGCGGCTGCACCTCCAGGGCCAGCCGCCCTCGATGGCCGCAATGTTCACGTTGGCGTTCGAATTGCCGTAGGGATGCGCTTCGCGGTACTTGGGCGCCCAGCGCTCCAGGGCGTCGAGGATTTTCTTCATCTTCAAAATGGCGTTGACCGCGTTGTGCGCGTAGGTCGTGTGGGCCGGCGTCCCGTAGACGGTGATCTTGTGATAGACGTAGCCCATGTGGCCGAGAACCACCCGCATCTCAGACGGCTCGCCGATGACCGCCATGTCGGCGCTTCCTCCGTGGGTTGCCAGATAGCAGGCGCCGCAGCCGCCGCCCCGGTAGTGCTTGCCCTGGTACTGGTCGATCGCGCCCATCTCGATCTCGCCGCCCACCGCCCCGACGGTGACGTTTCCCTTGAGTTTCACGCCCGCATCCTGGATGGCGTTTAGGGCCTCGACGTAGCAGGCGATCGCGCCCTTCATGTTGTAGATGCCCAGGCCGTATATCCATTCCTCGCCCGTAGCGGGGTCTGTCTCGCTCCAGGCATTGGGCTGGTAGGCGGGGAGTTTGGGGAGGCCGGGCTCTTTGCCTGAGTAGGAGGTGTCGATATGTCCGCAGAAGAGAAACTCGATACCGGTGCCGTCACCCTGCAGGGTGCCCAGCGCGTTGAACCGATCCGTCTCGAACTCCTGGAGGCGCGAGGCGAGCCCGATAGACTCGTATCGGTCGCCCAGGAAGTGGGCGATCTCGCTCTCCTCCCCCGTGGGACTCCAGATGTCGACCAGATCCATTCCCAGCTTCTTGAGGCGCCCTTTGTCGATCGCCGCGAAGACCTTCTCCCGATGCTCGTCCAAGCCCGTCCCCTGTTCCATATATCCACTCCCTCTCCTGGCCGGGCCCAAGCCCGGCGAACACAGCCCGCAAAGAGATGACGGCGAAAACGGGACCTCATCACAAGAAGCCGAGGCAATGCGAAAAATCAAGGTCCTTCCCCGATTCCTCATCGGTCGCCCGAAATCTCAAGCGCGCTTCACCTTCTGGATTTTTTCAAACTAGCATAAATTATGTGCGAATCAAACCACGAGCAACGCATCTTTCCCTCCCGGGATACCGGGTGATGGGGGTTGTTGAGAAAGCCCCTCTTGGGGGACATCGCCTTTACGGGAAGGCTGCTTCCGCACGAAACCCCTCGTTGGAATCAACCCCCCCTACCCCCCCTTGTCAGGGGTTGTTGAAAAAGTCCTCGGGAGCGATTTTGGTTGCGTGTACGCTTTTGAAGTTCACTCCCCCCTTGAGGGGGAGTCGAAGAGCTGAGGGCGTAAGCCCGAAAGCGA
>JAPOYD010000106.1 GCA_026706735.1 Nitrospinota bacterium
ATGAAACCGCAAGCAATCCTCCCGCATCGGGCGGTATTGATTCCACACCTCTTACCAGGCGAAGTTTCCGTCCTCATCGAGTGGTGAGAAGGGGTTAAAGGCGACTTCCCAAAAATGTCCGTCCGGATCCTTGAAATATCCCGAATGACCGCCCCAGAAGACGTCCTGCGCCGGCTTGACGATGACGCCGCCTGCGCGTTCGGCTTCGTCGAGCACCTTGGCGACGTCCTCGCGCCTGCGAACGTTGTAGGCCAGGGTGACTGCGCCGGTCGCCTCGCCGCTGCCGGCCCGCGGCCCGATATCCTCGATGAGCTTCTCGCGGGGATAGAGGGCGAAACCGATTCCGTTGAGCGTGAAGCAGACGATGGATTCGGCTAACTCCTCGCTCGCAACGCGCCAGCCGAGGGCTTCATAAAACGCGCGTGCGCGCTGAAGATCGTCTACGCCCAGCGTGATGATGCTGAGACGCTGGTCCATGTCGTCTCCTCCCTGGTCTGCGCTGTTTTGTCGGGAAATTCGGCGGGGTTTCTCAGTGGATCGATTAGACGCCCAGATACCGCATGCGGGTTTCCTGGTCTTCGAGCAGGTCGGCGGAGGCGCCTTCCCACTGGATGACGCCTTTTTCTATCAGGTAGGCACGCCTGGTGATGCTGAGCGCCATGCGGAAGTTCTGCTCCACGAGCAGGATGGCGATGCCTTTTTTCTGGATTTCCACCAGCACGTTCTCGATGGTTTCGACGTAGGCGGGCATCAGGCCCTCGGTGGGCTCGTCCACCATGATGAGTTTGGGCTCCGTGCCCAGGCCCCGCGCCATGGTGAGCATCTGCTGCTCGCCGCCGCTCAACTGGTTCCCCTTGTTGTTGATGCGCTCCTTCAAGCGCGGAAAGAGGGAGAAAATCCAGTCGAGATGCGTGTCGAGGTTTTTTGCGCCGTCGATCGGGATGCGGCTGATTTTAAGGTTTTCATAGACGCTGAGGTTGGTGAACACCTGGCGATCCTCGGGGATCCAGGAAATCCCCGCGAGCGAGACGGTGTGCGCCTCCGCTTCGGTGATGTCGGCTCCCTCCATGCTTATTTTGCCGCTGCTGGGCGTCAGAAGACCCATGATCGTCTTCATGGTGGTGGATTTGCCCGCCCCGTTCCTGCCGAGGAAGGCCACCGCCTCGCCTTCGCCCACCTTGAGGCTCAAGTCGTGAAGCACGTGACTCAGGCCGTAAAATGTGTTGATGGAATCGACTTCGAGCATTATTCCCTCAGGTATACGCGCTGAACCTCTGCGTTCGCGCGAACTTCCTCCACCGTGCCCTCAGCGAGAAAAGCGCCGTTGTGCAGCACGGTGATGATGTCCGAAATGCCCAGCACCACTTCCATGTCGTGCTCCACGAGCACGATGGTGAGCGGGTCGGCCAGACCCTTGATGAATTCGCCCGTCTGGAGCGTTTCCTCGGGACTCATGCCCGCGGTGGGCTCATCGAGCAGGAGCAGCTTGGGGTCGGTGGCGAGCGCGATCCCGATTTCGAGATAGCGCTGCTCGCCGTGCGCCAGCGTGCCGGCCAGTTCGTCGCGTTTTTCCGTCAAATTGATGCGCTCCAGTATCTCGTCCGCCTTTTCAACCAACTCCTTGTGGCTGGGGACGGTTGACCACAGGTTGAACGTCATCTTGCGCGACTGCGCGGCGATGCGAATGTTCTCCAGCACGCTCAGCTTCGGGAAGATGTTGGTGATCTGGTAGGTGCGGCCGATCCCCAGGTGGGAGCGCTCATGGGCGGGCACTTCCGAGACGTCCGCGCCGTCGAATATGACCTGTCCCGAAGTGGGAAGCAGGTCGCCCGCGATCATGTTGAAGAAAGTCGTTTTGCCCGCGCCGTTTGGGCCGATGATGGAGCGCAACTCGCCGGAATCGACCGCATAGTCCACGCTGTCCACGGCGACTAGGGCGTCGAAGTGCTTGCTCAGGTTTCTGGTTTCCAAGATAGGCATTTTGTCTTTCCGTTATTCGGAGTCGGTGGCCGCCTCGTCCTCGGTTTTTTTCGCCAAAACATTTTCCACGGCTTTTTTCGTCAATAATTTCTTCTCGCGGTATTCGAGCGTCATGTTGCGGATGGTGCCCAGAATGCCCGAGGGCACGAAGAGCACGATCAACACGAAGATGCCGCCCACCCACGCTTCCCAGTACTGGAAGATGTCCAGGTATTTCACGAATTCCACGCTCATCAACTGCCTCAGGTACCAGTAGATGAACGAACCCACCGCCGGCCCCAGGAAGGTTCCCGCCCCTCCGAAGAGGGTGATGATGACAATCTGCCCCGAAGTGATGAAATGGATGTTCTCGATCGGCACCGTCTCGCCGTAGATGATCGCCAGCGCGCCCGCGACTCCCGAGATGGCCCCGCTCATCGTGAACGCCATGAGCCTCACTTTCGCCACATTGTAGCCGCAGATGCGCGCACGGTCCTCGTTTTCACGGACAGCTCTCAGCACATGGCCGAACGGCGAGCGCAGCACCTGCCAGATGAGAGCGATGAAAACGACGGCAATGACGAAGACGAAATAATAGGTGATGTTCGCATCCATGATGCCCACGCGAAGGTTGATGGAGCCCAGCCTCATGTTCTCGAGGCCGCCCAGTCCGTCCGTTCCGCCCGTAAGGTCGTCGAACGTCTGCGCGGAGTAGTAGAAGATCATGCTGATGGAGAGGGTGACCATCGCAAAATACACGCCGCGCTTCGTGCTGCAAATTGTGCCGATGAGCCAGGCGACGAAAGTCGAGACGATGATGCAGGTGATGAGCGAGATTTCGAGGGGCAGCACCTTGAAGGCGCTGACCATCCAGTCGGGCGCGTATGTGCCGGGCTTGATCCAGGCGTGCATGATGCCCACGGTGTAGCCGCCCACGCCGAAGAACGCGCAGTGGCCCAAGCTGAGCATTCCCGTGTTGCCGAGCAGGATGTTGAAGGCGATTCCGAACAGCGTGTAGATGAGAATCTGAATCATCAGCGGCGTGCTCGGCACGAAGCCGCGAATCTCCGCGACTATCTCGGCGGTCTCTTCCCAGTCGTTGTCCTCGAGCCAGATGATCGAATCGTTAAGGGCACTGAAGAAGAACGGGTACACCAGCAGAAGACCGGCGAGTATCAGAATGCCGTAGTTGTCGAAGACTTCCGCGAGCCACGCCCAGAACTCTTTGGGCGTGAATCGGTTTTTTGGAGCTGCACTGTCCACTTTAGAAATCTCTCCCGAGACGAAACGGATTTTTAGTCAAAAGCGCCTTCCTGGCCGAACAACCCCCTTGGCCTCAAGAGAAGTATTACCGCCATCACGATGAAGAGCAGAATGTCGGACGCTTTTTCCCAGAAATCGGGGCCGATCACCGTGCCCGTCCAGTTCTGGACCACGTACTGGGTTCTGCCCACCAAGGGCGTGAGCGCCCAGAGCTGGCCCAGGATCAGCCCGCCGATCACGGGACCGATGAAGCTCCCCATGCCGCCGACGACGACCACGATGAAGGTCTGCACCAGAATGAGTTCGCCCATCGTGGCGTCCACCGCGAAAAGGGGCGCTATCATGACGCCGGAGAATCCGGCCAGGGCGATGCCCAGGCCGAAGGTAAGTCTCCAGATGCGCGACACGTTGATGCCCAGCACCTTCACCATCGTGTTGTTGTTCGTGCCCGCGCGGATCATCATGCCCAGGTTCGTCTTGTAGATGAGCACCCAGAGGAGGGCGACGAGAATCGCCGCGGTAATGATGGTGAAGCTCCTGTAGGCCGTGATGTCGAGCGTGCCCGTCTGGAAGAGCGAGAACTGGAACATCGGCGGGATGTTGAAGGGTTTTCCCGGCCTGCCCCAGAGGAAACGGACGAAATCCGGCAGGAAGATGGACATGCCGAACATGATCAGCACGCCCGAGAACCGCTCGTTCTCCGTATTGTATATTCGGCTGATGACGTATCTCTCAAAAACCATCCCGAGGGCGAACATGACGATGGGAACGGAGGCGAGGGCCATGATGAAGCCCATGTTCGGCCCGAGAAAGGGCGAGAAAATGAGGTCCGAAACCGTAAAGCCCACGTACGCGCCCAGCATGTAGAAGGCGCCGTGCCCGAAATTGATGATGCCCATGAGGCCGAATATGATTGAAAGGCCCAGGGCCAGGAGAACCCAGAAGGAGCCCTGCACCAGCCCCAGGAACAGGTGCTGGACGAACTCCGAAAACTCAACGCCGCCACTTGGCAAAACACGCTCCTTGAGAACGGGGAAGTCGCAAGAGTGCAATGTCTAGGATGAAACGCCGCCTTTGTCAAACGTCGTGAGGAAAAGCCGGGGCGGCTGGATTCCAGCCGCCCCGGTCAGCGTCCGATGGTGCCTTGATGCGCTGTTTCCTAGGCCCTTCTCTCGCTGGCGGGACCTTTCAGGCCTTTCTCCTCGCAGGAGACGGTGTTGCCCTCGCCGCTCGAGGAGCCGATGACCTCGATGTGATCGAATTTATCCTTCATCTCGGCCTTGGATTTGCCACGCATCACGAACACTTCCGAGATGCAGACGTGGTCGCAGGCGCGAATCTGGCACACGCCCTTGCTGTACTGGAACTTCTTGCCTTCGAGCACCTTCGCGAGCTTGAAGTGGTCGCGGCGCTTGTAGAGCTTGGTCTCCCTCGCCGTGTCCAGGATCAGCCGCGTGAGGTCGTGGGCGAGCATTCCGTAGCTCGAGCAGGGGCGTTTGCGGCGCGCCAGGAACTTGTCGTTCAGCGTCTTGGCCGCCGGATACTTGCTCGCGAGAGAGGGGTGCCACATCATCGCCGCGTTGAAGCCGTGGTAGGAGCCGAGGCCGGCGGCTTCGGGCATGGTGATCTCGGTGGCGCCCAGGACGATCTTCACCTTCTTGTCGAGACCGGCTTCGCGCGCCTGCTTGACGAAAGCGACTTGGCGCTGCCCCCAGTTGAGCGCGTAGACGACGTCTGGCTTCTCCTTCAGGATTCTCGGGAACGTCGCGGAATAGTCCATCGAGGTCGGGAAGGGCACCCAGGAGACGGAGCTGTTCGCGTTCCACGTGAGGTCGAATTTCTTCGTCAGCTTGTTGAAGGCGGGGATGAACATCTTGGGCCAGATGTAGTCGTCGAACACGCAGTGAATCTTTTTGCCCACCTTGTTCTCGGCGATATAGGTGAGCGAACTCGCCGCCAGTTGATACGGCGTGGTGTTCGCCGTGAAGAACAGGGGCGACATCTTCGTCGCGTTCTGCGGGGTGGACATGATGTGCTGGGGATAGTTCGCATAAATGATATTGCGTTTGCGGGAGAACTCGTTGAGGCGCACTTCCTCGGGGCCGACCATGGAGCCCGCGATGAAGTCGACCCTGTGGTTGTCGATCAGGTCGAGCGCGTGCGTGGTGGTCTGATCCCATTTGAACTGATCGTCGCGGAAGAGCAGCTTGACCTGGCGTCCGTCCACGCCGCCTTCCTTGTTGACGTCCTCGATGGCGATCTTGACGCCTTCCACCTGGTCGAATGCCTCGGTGGAGTAGGGGCCTGTCGTCGGGTGGATGGAACCCCACTTGATCGGCCGGGCGCCGAGGCCCTCTTTCAGAAACGGGGGCGCCGCCTGCGCGGCCACGATGCCGCCGATGAGGCCCGCGCCTTTCAGGAATTTTCTTCTGTCCAAACGACTCATGAATACTCCTCCTTATGGTGATGAAATGACATGAAGACGCTTCATGTGCTGGTGTGAATATCTCCTTGAACTATAGTGATGAGAAAATCATAGAGTCTCGTTTTCCGCGTGTCAACAAGTGAAACGGGGGGCATTTTCATCTTGTTTGTTCAGGTGATTTCATGCGCGGAGCGGACAAGTCCGGGAAGTTTTGACATACGGAGGCGCGTGTGTCTCTTATGCCCGAATCATGCAAGGGGTCGAGTTTTCCGATATCCTTTTCAACTTTATCGAACAGTCATTTTTCGAGGAGTATGGCGATGTTCAAGAAGATTCATCATGTGGGCCTCATCACGGACGACATGGAGCGCACTGTAAAAATGTTCCAGGAAAAACTGGGGTGTGAGCCGAACCGCGTGCAGGTGGCCGACACCGGCTGGGCGCACGCCACCTTCCTGCGCATGGGCGACGTGGAAATCGAGATCATGCAGCCCTATGACCCGGAGAACCACTACACGAAGATGCTCGAGCGAAACAGCGGTCCCTGCCTCTCGCACATCGCGCTATCGGCGCCCGATACGGGCGCGGCGGGCAAGCATTTCACGGATGGCGGCGTGAAATTCCTCGACGGCTTCGGCCCGGGCACCTACACCCCACGGGGATATGAAATCCTGTTCCTGCATCCTGATGAGACCGAGGGCATCGTGATACAGGTGGCCTCGGACGTCCCCGCGAAAGATATGGGGTATTGAAGTTGTCGTATCCGATAGCTGGGTAAGTGGGTGAGTCAGTGGAGGAATTGATGGATCACGCGATAAGGCCGGTTCGACTCCTCACGCGCCGAGGTAGTATTTCTTCACGAGTTCATGGCCGGCGAGGGCTTCGGTGTCCTCGCCCGCGAAGGCGATCTCCCCGTGGACGATGATGTAGCCCCTGTCCGCTATCTTGACCGCCTGGTTGAAGTTCTGCTCGGCCATGAGGACGGTGAGCTGGTATTCCTCTTTCAGTTCCCGGATTTTGGCGATCACCCGGCTCACGAGGATGGGCGCGAGACCGACGGAGGGCTCGTCCACCAGGAGCACCTTGGGCGCGGACATGAGCGCGCGGGCCACTGCCAGCATCTGCTGCTCGCCCCCGCTCATGCTGCCTGCGAGCTGGTTTTTGCGCTCCGCGAGAACCGGGAAGGCCTCGAAGGCGAAGGCGATGTTGCGGTCGATGCCGCGGCGGGCTTCTTCGCGGTAGGCGCCCAGGAGGAGGTTTTCCTCCACCGTCAGGCGAGGGAAGAGGCGCCTGCCCTCGGGCACGAGCGCGACGCCCAGGTTCACGATCTCCTCCGGATTCTTGCCCGCCAGATTGATTCGCTCGCCGTCGGCTTCCAGATAAATTTCGCCCTCATCCGGCTGGATGATTCCCATGATGCACTTGATGAGCGTGCTCTTGCCGTTGCCGTTGGTGCCGAGGAGCACCACGGTCTCCCCGTCGTTCACCTGGATGGAGACCCCGTGCAGCACGCGCACGGCCCCGTAGCCCGCGGATACGTTGTCGACAACGATGCTATGCGCCAAGGTAGGCCCTTTCCACGTCCTTGTTGTTGACGATCTCATCGGGCGTCCCCTCGGCGATCTTCTCGCCTGCATCGAGAACGACGATGCGCTCCGAGAAGTTCATGACCGCCCGCATGATGTGCTCGATCATGATGATGGTGAGGCCTTGCTCGTTCAGGCGTACGAGGATCTCGAGAATGTCGTCCAACTCGGTGTCGGAGAGGCCGGCCATGGCCTCATCCGAGATCAACAGCTTCGGCTTGGCCGCCATGGCGCGCGCGAGTTCGAGCTTGCGCAGTTCGATCTGGGTGAGTCCGCCGGTGCGCACGTCGGCCTTGTCCGCCATGCTCATGAGTTCGAGTATTTCCATGGCCTCGCCGCGCAACTCCACACCGTGGGAGTGCTGGTGGGCGGCGTATTCGAGCGGGATGCAGAGATTCTCGAGCACCGTCATGCTGACGAACGGTTTTGGAATCTGAAAGCTGCGCGAAATGCCTAGGCGGGTTCGCTGGTAGGCGGGAATTCTGGTGATGTCCCGGCCGGCGAAAACGATGTTCCCCTCGTCATTGGCCAAAGCGCCCGAGATGCAGTTGATCATCGTCGTCTTGCCCGAGCCGTTGGGGCCGATGAGGCCGAAGCGCTCGTTTTCCTTCACGTGCAAATCGACTCTGGTGAGCGCGCTGAATCCGCCGAAGCGCTTCGTTACGCCGTGCACGTCGAGCAGGTTGTCGCTCATCACGCCTCCCTCCCCGCGAGTCGCGAGCGGATTTTGCCGAACAGGCCCACGAGGCCGTCGGGCGCGAAGACCACGAAGCCCACGAGCAGGCTGCCCACGATGAGCAGGTTCATCTCGGACGAGAGAGTGACGGTGGCGATCTGCTGGGCCGTGCCCACGAGAACCGCGCCGACCAGCGGACCCATCCAAGTGGTGGTGCCGCCGATCATGGGCATGGCGAGGCTGTTCACCGCGTAATCCAGGTGAAAAGCCGACGTGGGTTCGATGTAGACGACGAAATAGGAAAACGGCGCGCCCGCAATTCCCATCAGCGCGCCGCTCACCGTGGTGGCGAACAGCTTGAGTTTGAGGATGGGTACGCCCATGCACTCGGCCGCCTCTTCGTTGTCGCGGATGGCGGCCATTCCACGCCCGATCCAGGATTTCTCGATGAGCCAGGCGACGGCCACGGAGACCACCGCGATCGACGCCATGACGAAGAACAGGAACTCGTCGTAGTTCGAGAAGAGCGGCACGCTCCTGGGCTTCAGGATGGCCGTGCCCGCGCCCCCGCCCACATAGCTCCAGTTCGAGATGAGCATCTGGAGCACGACGGCCAGCGCCAATGTGGCGATGGAGAAGAAGACGCCCTTGAGCCTCAAGGTCAGGTAGCCGATGCCGAGTCCCAGAAGGCCCGAGACGAGGCCGCCCATGACGAGCAGCAAATAGAGGGGCGGCTTCCATGTCTTGATGAGTGCGACGGCGGTGTAGGCGCCCATGGCGAAGAACCCCGCCGTGCCGAAGTTCACGTAGCCGGTGTAGCCGCCCAGGATATTCCAGGCGGTGGCCAGGACGACGTATTGCAACACGACGTAGGCCGCCTTGTAGTAGAAGCGGTTCTCCATCTGGGTCGTGATGAGGAAGGCTCCGACGATCAGAACCGCAGCCACGATCAGGAAGAGCTTTCTTTCCTTGCTCAAGGAGTTATCTCCCGAACAGGCCGGACGGCCGGACCGCCAGACAGATGAGCAGAATGCCGAACGAGACGGCCAGCGCCCACGAGGGTCCGAAGAACGAAGAGGTGAAGCTCTCCGCGACGCCCAGGATGAGCCCGCCCACGAGCGTGCCCGTCATGCTGCCCAGCCCGCCGAGGACGGTGACCGCGAACACGCGGCCGATGTATTCGCGCCCGATGGTCGGCTCGACCGGACCGATGATGATGAGCAGGGAGCCGGCGATCACGGCGGTGGCGATGCCGATGCCGAAGGCGACCGTCTTGATGCGAATCGGGTCTACCCCCATGAGCTGGACGGCGAGGCTGTCCTGCGCCACGCCCATGATGGCGCGGCCGAAAAAGGTTTTTGTGAGAAACAGGTACAGGACGGCGGCGAGTATTCCCCCCACGAGGAAGGGTACGAACAGCCGGTAGGCGATTCCCACCGAGCCGATGGATGTGGACTTGCCGATGTAGAACGCGCGGACGAGGCGGTAGTCCACCCCGTAGGTGATGATGAGAATGACCTCGATGAGGAAAAAGAGTCCGAAGAAGAACACCAGCCCGCGCAGGGATTCCGCCCCCGTCTTCTCGAAGCTGTTGTAATAGATTTTGTAGACCGCGACGCCCAGGAAATAAGAGGGAACCGCGAAGACGAGGCCTGCGAGTATCGGGTCGAACCCGAAGTGTTCGTTTACGTAGTAGGTCAGGTAGGAGCCGAAAATGATGAAGGCCGGATGAGCGATGTTCACGACGTCGAGCAGGCCAAAGGAGAGCGATAGCCCGGCGCTCATCGCGGCGTAGAAGCCTCCCAGCAGGATGCCCGCGACGAGCGCGTTCAACAAGAATTCGATGCTGAACATGGATGCTCTCCTCCCGTGAACCGGACGCGGACCGGGGGGCCGTTTCCCCCCGGTCGCGGCATTATGTCCGTTTCGTTACTTGCCTTTTGCGTATGGGTAGATCAGTTCTCCGGACTTGAACTCCTCGGGATACACCACCACCATCTTTCCTGCTTTGCTGAACTCGCTCATCTTGTTGCTGGTGATGTTCTGGAGCTGGACCTGGAACGTCCGGGAAGTCGCCCATTCGCCGTTCTTGCCGAACTTCACCTTTCCGACCACGGTCGAATGGGTGTTGTTGCGGATGTAGGCGCCGATTTTCGCCTGATCGAAACTCTTGGTGGCCTCGATCGCGTTTCCGAGCAATTGCACGTAGGCGTAGGCGAACGGTGGCAGGTAGTAGCCCAGCGGGTCGAGTTTCTGCTTGGGCGCTTCTTTCTGGTATTTCGCCAGGAAGGCCTCGATGCCGGGGAACTTCAGGGTCTTCTCCGGCGCCCAGAACCAGTAGTCCGTGATGCCGTTCAGCAGTTTGCCGAGATTCATCTGGATGGCGGTGTACTGAAGCCCCACCATGCCGCCGCCGAAGAGCTTGGGTTCCAGTTTGATCTCATGTGCGGCCTTCACGATGCCGACCGAACCGCCCGGATAGGAGCCCACGTAGAACAGGTCGGGGTTCGTGGCCTTGACAGCGCGCAGAATCGGCGTGAAGTCGGATGTGCCGGGGAAGGGGTAGCGCTTGTCGTAGACGATCTTGAAGCCGTATTTCTTCGCGTTCCGGCGGGCGCCGGCCACGGCGTTGCGCGCGAATTCCGCATCGGCCGAGAGCAGCGCTATCGTCTTGGGCCGGGGCTTCTGCTTCGCGGCGAGTTCGAAGAAGCCTACCGACCAGTCCACTATGGGGTCGGGGCCGGCCGGCATGATCTGGAAGTAGTTGTTGTATTTGAACTTCGCGTTCGCGTCGAGGCCGAACAGGCCCATGAACACCATGCCGCGCTCCATCGCGATGGGCAGGGCGGGAACGATGAGGTTCGTCCCGTAGCCCGATACGATGAAGTCCACCTTGTCCACGTCCAGCAGTTTGGCGTAGATGCCCGGAACGTTGGCGGGTTTGGTCTGGTCGTCGTAATAGACCAGCTTGACCTTGCGGCCGAGCAATCCGCCCTTGGCGTTCACGTCGTCGCGCCAGATCTGCATGGCCAGAAGCGCCGCCTTGCCAGCGGGGCCGAGCGGTCCCGTCAGCGCCATGCTAAATCCGATCTTCACTTCCTTGGCCGCCTGCGCCGAAGGCGTGAATGCGATGCTCACCGCGAGGAGCAGCGCAAACCCGAGAATGACGTGCCTGATTATCCTGCCCATTTTTTTCTCCCTCTCGATTTCAACTTTAGAGTTTTGGTTTCGAGACGCTACGCCGCAAACGAGTCTGCGGCAAAACAATCACACCTACTTATTTTGAGGAAGCGGAATTTACCACAACACGCCTAGGTTTACAATAACTTCATAATAAATAAAGGATTTCAGGGCGAATGGCGCTTTTGGAGAGAAGCGGCCGGCGGGACGAGAGCCTTGCGAAAGAGGGATCACCCAATTCGTCATATATGAGGAATGATTTCAGTAAGGCGCCCCTCGTTGATGTTTCGCCTTACGCCTTCACTTTCTCGTTGGCGAGATGCGCTATGGCGGAGGCGAGGATTTCCGCACCCTTCACCATATCGTCGAAGTGCGTGAACTCCTCGGGCGTGTGGGAGAGTCCGCCCACCGAGGGGATGAATACCATGCCCATCGGGCATACCGCCGCCATGCGGCAGGCATCGTGAACCCCGCCGCTCGACAGCGTAAGCGCGGCGTGGCCCGTTTCCTCGGAAGCACGCCGGAGCGCCTTTTGAATGTTATTGGACGCAGGGCAGACGGCCAGTTTCTTCACGTCGGAGAGGCGGCCCTGCACACCTCTTTCTTTCTCGATGGCGGCGAGCGTTTTTTCCATTCGCGCTAGGGTGCGCTCCATCACCGCCTGGCTTCTGCTCCTCAAGTCGAAGGAAAGCCTCGCCCCTCCCGGGACGATGGATACCCACCCCGGATGCGCTTCCATCTCCCCAAAAGTGATAGTGATGCGCTGGGATTCGGGCGCGCGGTTCACGATGTTCTCCATACGCACCATGAAGTCCGCCGCCGCGATGCCGGCGTCCTTGCGGTAGGGCATGGGCTGTCCGCCCGAGTGCGCTGTAACGCCTGAGAAGTGAACTTCGCCCCGCGTGTATCCTACCACCCTGTCCACGATGCCGATGGGCACCTCGACCGATTCGAGGACCGGGCCTTGTTCGATATGAAGCTCCAGAAAGGCCTTTAGCGATCCCTTTTTAATTCGGCACGAGCGCACCCGCGCGGGGTTCCCGCCCACCGCTTCGATGGCCTCATACAGCGATTTTCCGGTGGGCGGATGCACCGTGTTCTTCAAATCCTTCACGCCCACGACGCCCGTGGCGACGCTGCTGCCGAACACCGTCATCCCGCAGGCGGATTCCTCCCCCACGAAGGCCACCACCTCGATGGGGTGATCGTGGGCGATTCCTGCCTCGTCGATGCGCCGGAACGCTTCGAGAGCAGTGAGAACGCCCGCGGGGCCGTCGAATCGCCCGCCCGGGCTTTGGGAATCAAGGTGAGAGCCCGCCATCACGGCGGGAAGTCCGCGCACGCGGCCCTCTTTTCTTCCGTATAGGTTTCCCACGGCGTCGACGCGCGTTGCAAGGCCCGCCGCCTTCATCCAGGCTTCGGCGAGGTCGCGCACCTCGTTGTAGACCGGTGTGAAGGCCACGCGGTCGAGACCCGTTTTTCCGTATTTTCCGATCTTTGCCTGTGCGTTGAACTCACGCTTCATGCGGGCGTGGTTCGCGCGGAGAGGGAACGTGTCTTTCGAGGGCATCGGATTGCCTCCTGGAAATAAAAACTTGAACTAAAAGAGATCCTTGGGCACGGGCACTTCTTCGTAATCCTCGGGCTGTAGCGGGTTTTCCGGCACAATCTCCAGCATTTCAAAATAGTGATAGGTTTGCCTCAGATGCTGGAACGCGTGCCCGAGAGATAGGATCATCAGTTCATGGACGGTGATGGGCCCCATGTAGCTCGACACCTTTTTTGCGAGCGCCTCGCCGCCGTCTTTGAGAAATTCGGTGAGCTTGGCCTGTATTTCATCCCCATAGGCGCAGATGTCCTCGGTAGTGTGGTAGTCGTTCGCCATCGTTTCATACCGACGCACCATCTCCTCGGTGTATTCCCCCGACGCGTGGGCCTGCATTACGAGGTCCGGACGCTCGAAACTGTGCCAGGTGAGCTGGCGAAGCGTGCGGGGCCTGCCCGGAGATACCCACTCGAGCGTTTCGTGTGGTATCTGGCGGATCACGCGGCGCAAGGCGTCGAAGACCATCTCGAAGTAGTGGAGCATTTTTTCGGACGACAAGGGGCCAGCGCCTTCCTGTTCGATTTCAAAGGCCTTGCGTAGCGCATCCACGTCGTAGCCCACCACCACGTTCTCTCCGCGCACGGCGACGGGCAGGGACTTGATGCCCAGCGCCTTCAGTTCCGCTTGGGCCTCTGCGTCGTTCGTGCAGTCCCGGTTAATGACTTCGAGACCGCTGGATGAGAGAAACTCTCTCGTAAGGGCGCAGGTGTATCACCCGTGGCGTGTATAGACTTTGACGGCTTCCATCGCTTTTCTCCCAAATGACCGCGCAAGTGATTTTGGTTTGTGGTTGAAGCATAGCAAAACGATGGATATGAGAAAAACTGCCTCGTGCGCTTTGGCGAAAAAGGCCGCGTGTTTTACTATCCCGGGATCAAGGCGCGCACGGTTTGACGTTTTTGGTTTTGAACAGTGAGACTCCGATGTCTAAGTGGTTCGTGAAGGGTGATGTCGACGGCTTCTTCGGCCTGTGGATGGACAATCTCATCAACCTTCTCCTCATCGTGAGCTTCTTAAAAGGGTTGTTGGGTTTTTCCGATTCGCTTATATTCGGGCGCGTTTTGCCCGCGGCGGCGCTGAGTCTTCTGGGCGGCAACCTTTTCTACACCTGGCAGGCACGGCGTCTGGCCGAACGCGAGGGTCGCGACGACGTGACCGCCATGCCGTACGGTCTCAACACGGTGACGCTTTTTGCGTTCATCTTCTTTGTCATGCTTCCCGTGAAGCTCAAGACCGGAAGCGCCGAAGCGGCATGGAAGGCCGGGCTGGCGGCCTGTTTCGTGAGCGGGGTGATCGAGACCGTCGGCTCGCTGGTGGGTGAGCGTATCAGGCGGGTCGCGCCGAGGGCCGCGTTGCTCTCGGCTCTGGGGGGCATCGCGCTCACGTTCATCTCCATGGATTTCGCGTTCAGAATCTGGGAGAACCCGCTCCTCTCCATGGTGCCTCTGGGAATCATCTTCGTTCATTATTTCGGCGGATTCAGATTTCCCTTCGGTGTGCCGGGTGGCCTCGTTGCAGTGGCGGCGGGGGTGGTGCTGTCCGCCGTGTTTAGGGGATTTCCCGGCGGTATTCCCGCGCCTGTAGGGCTTGCGCTTCCATCTTCCGCCCTCGGCCCTTTGTCCGACGCTCTTTTCGGTCCGCTGGCGTGGGATTATCTCGCGGTTTCGATCCCCATGGGCCTGATGACGCTGGTGGGCAGTCTGATGTGCCTCGAGAGCGCGGCTGCGGGCGGAGACAATTTCGATACGGGCAGTTCACTGGCGGTGAACGGCGCGGGCTCGCTTCTCGCGGCGTGCCTGGGGAGTTGTTTTCCCACGACCATATATATCGGGCATCCGGCCTGGAAGAGGGTCGGAGCGCGCTCAGGCTACAGCGCCTTGAACGGTATCGTGATGACGATTCTTTGCTTTACCGGTTCGATTGCCGCCCTCTCGAAGATCATTCCGGGTGAGGCGCTTTTCGCCCTCATGCTGTGGATCGGGGTGATGATGCTCACCCAGGCGTTTCAGGCCGTGCCGAAGAATCACGGGCCGGCCGTGGCCATCGGGCTGATACCCGCCATCTCTGCATGGGGGCTGTTGATGGTGGAATCCTCTCTCAGAGGGGCGGGCACGACTTTGTGGAAAGTGGGGCAGGATGCGTTCGCCAAAGCGGGATTTCACCTGGTAGGAATGATTACCCTGGAGCGGGGATTTCTTTTCACATCTATCATCATGACGGCCATGGTTGCGAAGTTGGTGGACCGGGAACCCAGGCAGGCCGCAGGCTGGGCGTTAGCTGGCGCGGTATTAAGTTGGTTCGGGATCATCCATGCCTGGCGAATCACGCTCGGTGGCGTTGTCAGCTTCTTCGGGTGGGGGGCGGCGCCCGGTATAGCTGTCGGCTATTTACTGGTTGCGGTTTTGTTTTTCGCATTCGGGTTCAAACCCTTGGATAAGAAAACGTCTTGAGTCGGCATATTCGCGCTTGTCGTAAGATAAACGCTTTTCGCCGTTTAGATTAGAGAGGATATGAAGATGCAAAATGAATCGGTGTTTGATTTGGTGGCCATTGGGGGAGGTGTCGGTGGCCTGGTGGCTTCTGTAGGGGCGGCCCAATTGGGGGCCAAAGCCGCGCTTGTGGAGAAGACGAAGCTCGGCGGCGATTGTCTCAATTATGGGTGCGTACCCTCAAAGGGCCTGATTCGATCGGCGAGGCTGGCGGCGCAGGCGCGCTCGATGCCCGAGTTCGGGATTGATGTGAGCGATGTGCGGGTCGATTTCCCCCGCGTCATGAAACGCATGAAGGCGGCTCAGGCTCACATCGGCGAGCACGATGCGCCCGAGCGTTTCGAGGGCATGGGAATCGAAGTGATATTCGGCGATGGTGCCTTTACCAGCCCCGATACGTTTCAGGTAGGAGACAGAACACTGCGGGCCAAGCGGTTTTTGCTGGCTATGGGAAGTTCTCCCTTCGTGCCGCCCATTGCCGGTCTTGATAGC
The DNA here is from genome assembly GCA_026706735.1 of Nitrospinota bacterium. GTDB lineage: Bacteria > UBA8248 > UBA8248 > UBA8248 > UBA8248 > Bin107. The sequence continues at coordinate 15,677 of JAPOYD010000106.1, forward strand.
GTGCCCTATCTCACGAACGAAACCGTTTTCGATCTGGAGGAGTTGCCGAGACGCCTGGTGGTGCTGGGAGCCGGACCTATCGGCCTGGAACTATCTCAGGCGTTTCAGCAACTCGGCGCTGAAGTGGAAGTGCTGCAAAGCGCGCCGAAGCTCCTGCCGAGGCTCGATAAGGAAATGGCCGAGATTCTGGCCGATTCCTTGACGAAATCCGGCCTCAAACTTCACTTCGACGTGAACACGCAAAGAGTCGAGAAACGAGGTGATGAGATTTTTCTCGAAACGGATACGCCATCGGGAAAAAGGGAGTGGACCTGCGATCAACTCCTCATCGCGACTGGCAGATCGCCCAATGTGGGCGGTATGGACCTGGAGAAGGCGGGCGTGAAATACTCCCCGCGCGGCGTGGAGACGGATGCGTATCTTCAAACCGCGAATCCGCGTATCTTCGCTGCAGGTGATATCCGGGGCCAATATCTCTTCACGCACATGGCGGAGTATGAAGCGGGCGTGGCGCTCAGGAACATGTTATTCAGCGCGCCTTTTGGCATCTCGCTCCCGTTTCTCAAGAAAAAGACGAACTATGGCGCCGTTCCCTGGACGATCTACACGACGCCCGAGGCGGCGCACGTCGGCTTGAGCGAAGCTGACGCCGAAGCCGCTTTGGGGGTGAATCGCATGCAGGTGTTGCGTTTTCCGATGAGCCGGGTGGACCGCGCCGTACTGGACGGGGAAACGGAGGGAATTTGCAAGGTGGTGTGCGACGAGAAGGGCAGGCTTTTGGGGGCTGATTTGGTGGGGCCGGCGGCGGGAGAGATATTGCACGAATTCGTGTTGGCTGTTCGGAAAAAGATGCACGTCAAGGAGGTAGTGGATACGGTTCACGTGTATCCCACTCTGGCGCAGGTGAACAAGAGGGTGGCGGGCCGCTATTATGCCGCTAAGCTTTTCACACCTGCCTTTAGGAAGAAGATGCAGCGCCTGTTCGGGCTTAAGGGCAGCATAGAAGTGACCGACCCCGCAGAACTCAACGGGCACGGCGCGGAGGAATAGAGCTGCTACACGCCGAAATCCTTGATTTTCGGTTCATCAAGGCCCAGAGCGTGGCCGATTTCATGTAGTAGCAAATCGCCTATTTTCTGCCTGTAGCGCCTCGGGTCTCGCCGACATTCGCTTTTGACGACCGAAGCGTATATCTCTATCGCGTTCAAACGGGGAATCCACACGGCCACAGGGTAGCTACCCACTGCGCGTATGATTTCCGGTGGCGGGAGCGTCAGGAGCCGGACCGGTATTCCCCGGGCTTCAATTTCACGCGCCATTTGTGGATGAATATCCTCCTTTATGACATCGTCGAGGATTTGTTCCATCCGAAGAATTTCCTCTTCCGTTACTTCCGGGAAGAAGGATTCCATGAAATCGACGAGTACCGCTTCGTCCTCGGGAATTTCGGGTTCTTTGGGAGGGAAGAGGGCTTCTCTATATTCGGAGAGCCTGGTGCTCCCCGTGACGGTAAAGAAGATAATCGCTCCGAGCGCGATGACGCCGGCAAACCAGGCCAGACCGACGAGGGGTTTGATGTAGGGTTTCCACCACCAGTATTGCAAGAAATTCCAATCGCCCAAAAGATTCGTCATCTATGAGACATCCAACAAAAGATAGACTGGAATGCTCCAGGAGGTTCCATTGGGTGATAGAGAAGCTGAACAATCCGGAAAGTCCATCGGGGCTGATTTCGCCGTCGCGATTACCAAATCAGCCGAATCATGTCTCGGGTGGGCCGTTCAACCCTCGAGACTCATAAGCATGGGCTCTTCCAGTGCGTCGGCCACCCACCGCAGGAATTTGACGCCATCCGCACCGTCGATGACGCGGTGATCGTAAGAAACCATGAGCGGGAGCATCAGGCGCGGTACAAATCTCTCCTCGGCTTTCATCCATACCGGTTCCATACGTGCCCGGGAGACGCCGAGAATCGCGACTTCGGGCCAATTCACTATCGGAGTGAAATACGTGCCGCCAAATCCGCCGAGGTTCGTGATGGTGATGGAACCGCCCTGCATGTCATCCGGAACAAGTTTGCGTGAGCGCGCGCGTTCCGCGACTTCGCCCAGTTCCACCGATAGTTCGATGATGTTCTTCTTGTCCGCATCACGAATCACCGGAACGAGCAAACCATTTTCGGTGTCCACGGCAACGCCGACGTGAACATAGTTTTTGTAGATGATTTCTTCTGCCTCCGCATCTACGCTCGCGTTGAATTGTGGGAAGACCTTGAGGGCCGAGGCGATGACTTTTATGAGAATGGCGGTGACGGTGAGTTTGCCGCCTGCCGCCTCCGCTTTTGGAGTGAATTTTCTTCTTAAATCATCAAGTTCGGAAATATCGGCTTTTTCGCATTGTGTTACGTGGGGGATATTCGTCCACGCGCGAGTGAGATTCACGGATGTCGCGCGCCGGATTCCCGACATCGGTTCGCGCTTAACCTCTCCCCAACGGGCGAGGTCGGGCAGTTGAACGGGCACGCTCATCAGCGCGGGAGCAGGTGCATCCGGTACGGCGGCACCTCCTTGCGCCGCAACGAATTGCCTGACGTCTTGCGCGGATATCCTGCCTCCGATTCCGCTGCCCGGCACTTCACTTATTTCAATGCCCGCCTCCCGAGCGATTCTGCGTACCGAGGGCGCCGCGGGCACGGGCTTTTTATTGCTCTTTGGCGCTAGTGTTTCGGCAGCCTCCTGTGTAGGTATCTCAGGTGGCGCCTCTACGGATTCCAGCGAGTACCCTGTAGGTTCGGACTCTGGCGCGGCAGTGTCTTCTTCTTTTGCTGTTGGAGAGGGGGGCGATTCATCTATCAGCATGGGTTGGGGTTCTTCCGTGTCCGTCGGATCTTCGGTGTCTGAAGAGATTTCCTCAAAATTCTCTTCGCCCAGGGTAGATTCTATAGCAGCGTCGCTTTCTTCGATGACTAGAATGGTTCCTCCCACTTCGGCGTCGTCGCCGGGTTTGAGATGGATTTCCGTTATCGTGCCTTCGACGGAGGAGGGGACTTCGATAAGCGCCTTGTCGGTTTCGACTTCGATGACCGACTGATCCACCGCTATGGTTTCTCCCACGTTAACTAAAACGGCGATCACTTTTCCTGACGTGATATTTTCCCCGAGCTCGGGGAGTTTGAGTTCGATGGTCATGGCACTCCCTCGGGATTTGGATTAGGACATCATCGGGTTGGTTTTTTCGGGGTCGATATCTAGGTCTTTCATGGCTTTGTTCACGAGTTCAGGATATATCTTTTTATCGCGCGCCAGACTGTACATGGTGGCGAGTACGACATAGCGTGCGTCGATTTCAAAGAAATCTCTCAGCGAAGCTCTCGACTCGCTTCTTCCGAATCCCTCGGTTCCCAGTGAAATCATGGGCCTGGGCACCCACTTCGAAATCGAATCGGGCGTGGCCTTCACATAGTCCGAGGCCGCCACGCAAACGCCGGACGCGCGAGCGAGGCATTGCGTCACGTATGGAGTTTTCGGTGCGGAATCCGGGTGCAGCATGTTCCATCGCTCGACTTCGAGAGCGTCTCGCCTGAGTTCCTTGTAACTCGTGACGCTCCATACATCCGCTGAAATCGAATAGCGCGTCTCCAATATTTCCTGCGCCTTGAGCACTTCGTTCATGATGGTGCCGCTACCCAACAACTGCGCTTTGAGGCCCGAGTCCGTCTCAGAGCGCTTGAAGAGATACATGCCTTTCAATATCCCTTCCTGCGTCCCCTCCGGCATGGGCGGCATGGCATAGTTCTCGTTGTAGGCGGTGAGGTAATAGAAGATTTTCTCCTGTTCCTGATACATTCTGCGAATCCCGTCCTGAATGATCACTGCCATCTCGAAGGCGAAAGCCGGGTCGTATGTGAGCAGATTCGGCACGGGGTATGCCAGATGGTGGCTGTTGCCGTCCTGGTGCTGTAGTCCTTCCCCATTCAGGGTGGTTCTGCCGGCCGTCCCACCGATCAGGAAGCCGCGCGCGCACATGTCCGCCGCCGCCCATATCAGATCGCCGATGCGCTGAAAACCGAACATCGAATAGTAGATGTAGAACGGGATGGTGTTCACACCATGGGTGGCGTAGGCGGTTCCGGCGGCGATGAAAGAAGCCATCGAGCCCGCCTCGGTGATTCCTTCTTCGAGAATTTGTCCGTCTTGCGCTTCTTTGTAATACAGGAGGCTGTCGCGATCGACGGGCTCATACAACTGTCCGGCGTGGGAGTAGATCCCGATTTGCCGGAACAAGGCTTCCATGCCGAATGTTCTGGCCTCATCAGGCACGATGGGAACGATGAGTTTGCCCAATCCCTCGTCGCGGAGCAGCTTGCTCAGGATTCTGACGAACACCATGGTTGTAGAAACTTCGCGCCCGTCCGTACCTTCCAAGAACTCCTCGAATAACTCATCAGGCGGCGGTTTGAGCGGCGTGGAAATGCTCCGCCTTGTGGGAACATACCCGCCGAGGTTTTCCCGTTTTTCTTTCAGGTATCGGATTTCGGGGCTATTGTCCGGTGGCCGGTAAAAAGGCGCCTCGGCCACTTCTTCATCGGATATGGGAATCTCGAAGCGCGTGCGGAATTCCTTGAGTTCATCTTCATTCAGCTTTTTCTGCTGGTGAGTGACGTTTCGGCCCTCGCCGCCCTCGCCCAAGCCATATCCCTTCACTGTTTTCGCGAGGATGACCGTAGGACGCTCCTTGCACTCCATGGCGGCTAGGTAGGCGGCGAACACTTTTTCGGGGTCATGCCCTCCGCGGCGCATTCTGTTGAGTTTCTCATCGGAGACGGTGTCGGCCATCGCCTTCAACCGCGAGTCGTCGCCGAAGAAATGCTCGCGCAGGTAGTCGCCCTCCTTGACCTTCTCGACGCTGTATTTCTGGTATTGGCCATCGACCGTCTCGTTCATCCGCCGGAGGAGTGCGTCCTCATCGTCCATCGCCAGGAGGGGATCCCAGTCGTCTCCCCATATGACCTTGATGACGTTCCACTTCGCGCCCCGGAAGGCGGCCTCGAGTTCCTGGATGATTTTTCCGTTGCCCCGCACCGGGCCGTCGAGGCGCTGCAGGTTGCAGTTGATGACGAAAACCAGATTGTCGAGCTTCTCCCGCGCGGCCAGGGTGATGGCGCCAAGCGATTCGGGTTCGTCCATTTCGCCGTCGCCCAGGAAGGCCCATACCTTCTGGCCCGTTGCGGGCTTGAGGCCGCGGTCTTCCAGGTAGTGGAGATACCGCGCCTGGTATATCGCCATGAGGGGAGAGAGTCCCATCGATACCGTGGGATATTCCCAGAAATCCGGCATCAGCCAGGGATGCGGGTAGGAGGAGAGGCCGCCTCCGTCCTTGAGTTCTCGCCTGAAGTTCTCGAGATTCCTCTCCGTCAGGCGTCCTTCGAGGAATGCCCTGGCGTAGATGCCGGGTGCGCTGTGGCCCTGAAAGTAGACGATGTCGCCGCCGCAAGGGTGGTTTTTCCCCCGGAAGAAGTGGTTGAACCCGATTTCCAGCAGCGTGGCGGCCGAAGCGTAGGTGGAGATGTGTCCGCCGATGGAGGCGTCCTCGGTATTGGCGCGCACCACCATGGCCATCGCGTTCCAGCGGACGAGGCTCTTGATCCGCCGCTCGATCCGCCGGTCGCCGGGGAAGGCCGGCTGTTTTTCCAGGGGGATGGTGTTGATATACGGGGTGTTCGCCGAAAACGGGCGGACGACGCCCGCGCGCACGGCGTGAACCTGTAAGTGGCGAAGGAGGGTCTTGGTACGGTCGGGGCCTCTGGTTTGCAACACGTAATCGAGCGATTCGAGCCACTCGTCGGTTTCTATCTTGTCGAGTTCCGTTTCATGCGCCGAAGCGGATGCGCCCGCCGAGTCGGGCAGATACCTCGAATCGCCGGAGCCGTCCTTTTGAGCCCCGTTCGTGGATAGGGATGAGCCGTTCTCCCCTACCGGCACTTCCCCGATTTCCTGAGGGTTCCTCTCCATATCCGGCACGTCTCCAAAGGCAGCGTGGAAGTGCCTCGAATATACCATGTTCGGCCCATGAACGAAAACGCCTCGTGTCGACACGCGGGCGGCTTGCGGTCCGTTCGTCCCGGCCCGGACCGGAGGGCGGGCCTCTCGCGGGAGCTTGCGGCGCCCGGCGGGCAAATGCGGGGAAATGTGGGGAAATGCAGGGTGCGGAAAAACTTTTTTTATTCAATGAAATTCGAAAAAATATTCATTTTCCGCTTTAATCTATTGTCATAAATGACTGAAATATATTTGGTTATTGCGTCAATTCCCTCGTCGTTCCTTTTCAGGAATTTATCGAAAAACCCCGTGAATTTATCGAATTTTGCGGGAAATTGGATTATTTTCATTTCCTTCGTCATCCTGGATTCCATGAGCGCTTCTGTCCTCATCGCGGCAGCCGACCCGGAGCTGCGACGAAGTGGATGCGCCCGGCGAAGAGGGGAAAACCGCTCCTTTGAGAAGCCAAGAGAAAAGCGTTCTTTCAACTCGTTCCCCTTTTGCGTGTCGAATCCGACCGGGACGGGGTTGTTAATAAACCCCCTTGCGGATCGTGATGGTTCTGCAGGGGCGCTCCCTCCTTGGGGCCGCCACCTATGGAACCCCCCAACCCCCCTTGTCAGGGAGGCTTTTCTTCCACCCTTCGTCGGGGGGCTTTGCTTTTACCCCCCTGTTAAGGGGGGTAGGGGGGGCTTTTCAGGCGGGTCGCTCCCCCGCGCGGCCGCCCCTTCCTCCTCGGGCGGGACTGACCATACCGGAATCCGGGATTCGGGGGAGTACGGCAAATGCGGGGAGGTGCGGGGAATTGCGGCGCGAGGCTGGGTGGGGAACGGTTCCCCCGGTGGGGAAGGCCGGACGCGACCGGCGCGGTGCGTCGAAAAAGCCCTCCTGAGAAAGGGGGGCCGGGTTATCTGGTTCGCTCGATGAGTTCGCGCAGGGCCGCCATCGACTCCTCATGCTTGGCCATCGACTCCTCGTGCCTGCGGATGTCGTCTTCCTCCCTGCGGCGGATATCGGCCATGGACTCGGCATGCCTGCGCTCGGATTCGACCATCACCTCGGCGTGCTTGCGCTCGGAGTCGGCGGCGCGCATGTCGGCGTTTTTCGCCATCACCCGGGTGCCGTAGTAGATGAGCGCGAGACCGCCGTAGGAAGCGATGAGGTTGAGGTATTCGTACGTCGTCACGCGTATCTCCCCGGAGTCGGGTCGATTGGAATCCTCGCGTACGCCCGCTACTATTAAAGAAGAGGCGCTGCTCTTCGTCAAGCGCTTGCGCGCCGGGCTCCGTCGAACTCTCATTCATCAATCGGGTTCGACCTCCCTCACCGGGGCTGTTGAAAAAGTCCGAACAAGGCCCCTGCGAGTAGAGGGTTTGTAGCGGACAGGCCCCTGCGCCTGTCCGGGGCCTCCGTGCCTGTCCGAGGTCGCTACCCCTCAGGGCGCTCGCTTCGCGCCGAAGGCGCCGAGATACTCCTGCGTGTCGAACACGCCCCAGGCCTCCTCGTGGCCGGGCCCGTGGAAGTCGCCTTCCAGGTAGTCGCTCCCCATCGTCCCGGTCGAGAAGCGCCCCATCAAAAGCGGCATGTCCGCCCAGCCCGGCGCGCCGACGCTGTGCCCCGGCACGGAGACGGATACCCCCACGCGCGGGCGCGAGAGGTCCGCGATGGTCACCGTAACCGTCCCCTGCAGCCGCGCGAACGCGCCGGCGGGGCTCGCCTCGACGATCCCGCTCCAGGTCGCGCTCCCCGTGCCTGCGGGATTCGAGCCCGAGGCCGCGCCCGCGGCGTAGGCCCGCGCGAAGGCGAACCGGCCTGAAACCGCCGTCCCCTCCACCTCCCCGGTGAGCGGCCCCTCACCCAGCTCAAGCGCCGCGTAGCCGTGCGCGCCCCAGAAGCCGTAGCTCTCGACCGTCGGCGCCGCGATCACCCGGACGCCCTCCTCGCTCTCGTCGGTGATATCGAGACGCCCTCGGGTGGTCGTGGCGTCGAACCCCCCGCGCGTGGCGAGAGCCGCCTCGCTCAGGCGGACGCCGAGATCGGCGGCCGAACCCGTCAGGTCCGTCACCGATATCGCCGTCCCGTCCGCCGCCTCGCACCGCGCGCCCGTGCATGAGAACGCGTCGACCAAATCCTCCGCGAGCGTCTCGCCCCCGCCCTCGAGCGAATAGCGGGCGCGGGCGCTCGTGAGCAGCAGCGCGTCGGCGCGCCCGAGGATTTCGCCGAGCCGGACCACCCTCTCGTCCGAGCGCACTTCTGCGAGTTCCGTATCGCTCAGCACCGCCGGGGGCGGCGCAACCCCGCTGCCCCCGCCCCCGCCGCCGCAGGCGGCGAGCGTCAATGCGACGAACGCCAGACCCCCGAGTATCTTCATCCCCATGAACCACCGCGCGTCCAATCCCCTGCCAATCATCTTCCGCTCCTTCTTCAGAACACGAGTTTGCCGTAGTAGCCCCTGTGCCCGTCCGATGATGCTTCCGCGCCCGTCCCTGCGCTTCGTTCCGAACGCGGCATCCCGTAGCCGGACAGGCCCCTGTGCCTGTCCGGGGTTCGCGAACCGCCCCCGCAAGAAAATCCCGAACACTCCCTACCCGGTTGCGTCGAACCCTCATTCCTCCGGATTGTTGAAAAAGCCCCTCCTCGTTCGGAAGAATTCCTCCTTCCTCAGTCGGAATTCGCCACCGCCGTCATTTCGGCGTCATTGCCGTTTCTGTTGTAGGGGCCGCATATATGCGGCCCATGACCGGGCGGCGGAAAAAGGCCGGGACGCATGTATGCGTCCCTACACACCCCCCAACCCTCCTCGCCAGAACTCCCCAACCCCTCTTGTCAGGGGGGCCTTTTTGTCTTTACCCCCTGTCAAGGGAGGCTATTCTTCCGCCTCCTCGCCGGGGGGCGTCGCCTTTAGCGGGAAGGCCGCTTTCGCGCGAACCCCCGACCTCCCTCGTCGAAACCAACCCCCCCTACCCCCCCTTGTCAGGGGGGTATAAAAAGGCGATACCCCCACCGGGTAGAGGAGCTTTTGTTTTTTCTTGCCCCCCTGACAAGGGGGGGTAGGGGGGGTTGCCTTTCTCGTCGAAGGGGCGCTCCCTCCTCAGAACCTGTAGCGCACGTCGAGCCGGAGGCCGTGCGACGGATCCGCCGTCTCGCGCTCCGTCCGCTCGCCCGCGAACTCCACGTCCAGATCCGCGCGCGACGCCTCGAAGCGCGTCCCCAGCCTCAGGCGGCTGCCCGCGCCCCCCGCGCTCGTCTCGGCGAAGGGCGTCACCAGACCCCGCCCCGCCCACGCGAAACCGTAGCCCACCCGTGCGTCCACGGCGGCCTCTCGCGCCACCGCGAGCCTCGGCATCTCGTCGCGCCAGAGCGCCTCCGCACCGCCCGCAGGCGCCCCCCAGCGCGGCGTCAGCGCGAAGGAGAGCCCCCGGCCCTCCGCCCCGGGACCCATCCGCACCGTCACGCTCACGCCCTGTTCGCGCGCGGCGTCTTCTGAGTGCGCCGCCAACCACCGCCCGCGCGCCTCTATCTGGAACCGCGCCGCCGTATAGCGCGCCCCGCCCGCAATCTCGACCCCGCTCCCCGTGAGGCCGTCGCCCCCGTCGCGTCGCGCCGCCGCCTCCAGGAAGGGCGTGAGCGCCGCGCCCCCGCCCAACTCGATGCGGCGCGATGCCTCCAGCCCCAGCCGCAGACGGCGCGTGTCCGCGCTCACGCCCGAGATGGTCTCGGGACCCGCTTCGACCTCCATCCGCACGAAGCTCGCGTCCGCGCGCACCGCCAGGTCGAAGCCCCCCACCGGGGCGAGTTCGCGCCTCAGGCCCACCGACGCCATCCGCATGTCGAGGTCGCCCGTCTCGCGCTCCTCATCCTCCGGCCGGTGGCGCGCCTCGCCTTCGCCTGCGCCCAGCACCAGGCGCAACTCCAGCCCGTTCGCGAACCGCCAGCGCCCGTATGGATACACTGCCGTCAGCGTCGTCTCGAGCCGCCCGCGCCCGGCGTCCCCGGCGCCGAGGTCCACGCCGTAGTCCGCCTCGCTCGTCCCGTGCGCGAGCGCAAGGCCCGCCACCCACGGACCCCGCCGCATGTCGAAGCCCAGCCAGCCCGTCCGCGTTTCGCCCTCGTAGCGCGCCCCCGCCTCCGGGCGGCCCTCGAAGGAGCCGAAATCACCCCGGCCCCACACCGCCCACAGCGGCGCGGGGGCGTCCCCGCCCCCATCGGCCGAGGCCGGCGTCCAGGTGAACGCGCTCGCGCGCATGAGCTCATCCCTCGTGATTCCCGCCGCGCCGCACCCTCCGGGGGCCGCGCGCTCGTGGAGGGGGCGCACGTAGCGCTCCGCCGGGCACGCCCGCTCCAAAACCGCGAGCAGGCCACCGCCGAGCAGAACCTCCCGCCCCGCCAGCCGCACCCCCGTCCCGGGGACGGCGTCCGCGAAGCGCGCGTTCACGTTGCCCAGCACGCCCGCGAGCGTCCGCGTCCCCACCGCCGCGAGCGTCTGCCTCAGGATCTGCCGCACCGCCTCCCGGGCCGCGCGATCCGGCGCCGCTCCGACCGTAACCGCGAAGGTCAGGGCCGCTGCGTCCGAACTGCTGCGGTTCGCGTCCGCGTCGTGGGCCGTATATGTGAACTGGTAGCGCCCCGCCGCCGGCGTCCCCGAAAGCCGCCGCGTCGCCGGGTCGAAGGAGAGCCCCGCGAGGCCCGCCGGCTCCGATGTCAGGTCGTAAGTCAATTCGCCGTCGCCGCCCGTTGCCGCTGGCAGCACCACGGGCGTCATTGCCTCGCCCGCCGTCAGCGTCAGCGCATCCACCGTCGCCACGCCGAAGCCCGGCGCCGCGACCGACCCGCCGCCTGGGGGCGGCGTCCGCGTCGTTGGTGGCGGGCCATGGGTCACTGTCATATACGGGATCAATCCCGCGAGGTTGCCCGCGTAGTCCTGGATCCGGTAATCGTCGCTTTTGAGGATATAGTTCACTATCACCTTGTCGTCCCCGAGCACCGCCTTTGCCAGCGTCAGGATGACCGCCCGGTCGCGGATCCTGACGCCGGTTACGCCGATGTACTCCCTATCCAGGTCGCCGGGCCTGATGAGCCTGTTATTCGGGTCGCGCTCCTTGACGATGAAGTTGCGTTCCACGAAGAAGGAACCCGTGGGCGGCGCGACGCTCGGGTCCAGTTCCTCGTCGTAGGTCAGCGTCAGCACCGCCCCTTCCACCGTCGCGGCCACAAGCCTCGGCGCCCTGGTGTCCCCGGCCAGCCGCCGGTTGCCGATCCGGCCCGCGAGGTTGCCCGCGTAGTCCTGGATGCCGACGTTCCCCGGGCCAGGAATCGCCGGGACCTCGTAGGTCAGCCGCACGTTCTGGCCTTTGGTCACCGCCGATTCCAGGGTCAGGACGACCGAGCCGCCGCGTATCTCGACGTCGGTGACTGCCCGGGCCGCGCCCGCCACCGTCACCGCGAAGCGCCCCGGCCCCGGCGTGTGACCCGGGTCCAGCGTCTCGCTGTAGGTCAGCACAAGCACCGACCCTTGCACCGTCGCGCTCCACAGCGCGGGGGGCGTCGTGTCGGGCTCCGCCGGCGTATTGTTGACCGCCGCCTGTTCGGGGAAGTTCTCCGCCTCGTTTCCGGCCGTGTCCCGCAGCGGATTGGTTCCCGGCTTGGTGTAGCTCACCGTCACCGTCTCGCCGTGGGCGACCGCACCGGCCAGGGTCACCGTCGCGGTCATGCCGGAGACGGAGGCCGCCCCCGTGCCGGCGATGGTCCGGGCCGTGCCGTCCGGGGGCGTCGCGGTCACGCGGAACGCGCTCCCCGCCGGGGCCGAGCCGGCGTCCAGCGCCTCGTCGAAGGTCACGGTCAGCGTATTCTCGTACACCGTCGCGTCGGTGAAGGCGGGCGGCGCGGTATCGGGCGTGAGGTTGGCCGCCGGCCGGTCGGTGAAGCCTTGCGCCTCGTTGCCGGCCGCGTCCTGGAGCGGATCGGCGTCCGGCGCCTTGTAGCTCACCGTCACCGCCTCGCCGTGGGTGACCGCCTCGGCCAGGGTCACCGTCGCGGTCATGCCGGAGACGGAGGCCGCCCCCGTGCCGGTGATGGTCCGCTTCGAGCCGCCCGGGCGCGTCGTGCTCACGGTGAACGCGCTCCCCGCCGGCGCCGAGACGGCGTCCAGGGCCAGGTCGAACGTCACCTCCAGCGTCGTTCCGTTCACCGACGCACCGGAGAACATGGGCGCCGGCGTGTCGTTGGCCACCTTCTGGCCGGAGAAGTTCTCCACCTCGTTTTCGGCCGCGTCCCGCAGCGGGTCGGTCCCCGGCTTGGTGTAGCGCACCGTGACCGTCTCGCCGTGGGCGACCGCACCGGCCAGGGTCACCGTCGCGGTCATGCCGGAGATAGTGGCCGTGCCCGTGCCGGCGATGTTCCGGGCCGTGCCGCCCGGCGGCCTCGCGCTCACGGTGAACGCGCTCCCCGCCGGCGCCGAGTTGCTGTCCAGCGCCTCGTCGAACGTCACCTTCAGCGTCGTCGCGTTCACCGACGCGCTGGAAAACACGGGCGCCCTCCTGTCCGGGACCTCTTCGCCGCGGACGGCGATCTTCAGGGCATCGCTATCGATGGACCCGGTCCACGAACCGGTGCTTTCGTATTCCCGGTAATAGGCCAGGTCGTCAATGCTCCAGCCCGACTCCCCGGTCTCCGAATCCGAAGCCGTGTGATGGATGTTGACGTCGCCCTGGCTGGAGAGATTGAGCACCACCCAGTACGTCGTACCGGCGTCCAGGGGGACGCCCAGGCCGGTGGCCGTGAAACGGTTGACCCCCTGCACCAGCGACGCCGGGTTCGTCAGCGCGATCCCGCTGCCGGCCGGACTGCCGCCGGAGTCTGATCGGATGCTCACTTTGTAGCCCGGCTGCTTTATGACATCAGAGAATTTGATGTCCACGCCGGTGAGCCGGTAGCCCGCGTGGTGGCTGCCGGTGGTGAACGCCTGGGCGAAATCGCTGTCGAGGCTTATGGCGACATCGGACGACTGCCCGGTGTTGCCCACCAGCTTGATCGAGGTCTGCGCCCCGGCGGCGCCGGCGGCGAGCAGGAGGACGAGGGCGAGCAGGCACGCCGCCGCGCGCCGCGCGCGGACGCGGTTCGGTTCGATCGGGTTCAGGCGTTCTTTCGCTTTCATGTCGTACCCCTCCTCGCGCGAACCCCGCGCCGGCGCGGCCGGAACGCGGGGTTCGCGAAGCATGTGTCGTGGGATGAATGGAAAAATTCAAGGCGAAACGGGAAGGAAACGGGCCCCGCCGGAGGGCGGGGGCTCGGACGGGAGCGGCGCTCCCGGTGGCGGCCGGCGCGGTCCGCGGCGTCAGCCGCGCGGACGCAACGCTCGGTTCGAATCAGGTTCAGGCGTGCCCTTGCTTTCAAGACGTACATGCCCCCGTATGACGGACTCCGCACCGACGCCGTCGCCGGACGGTATTACGGGGTCATGGCTACATGTATCGGGAAGCCGTATGTAGGGTTACGCCTCGTGTGCAGTATATTCTCGCGTGCAGCATATACTAGTGGAAGCAGTATGCATCATTGGTTGTGAAATGTATATACCCTGTCTGGGATATTTTTTTGTTTTTTGCGTGTCTTTCCGGCGCCGGGGCGCATCGAGAGCCTGCCCCGAGCCCGTCGAGGGGGACGCGGGAAAACGGCTTTCCCGTCCCCGCTCGCTGTGAATCACTCCTCCCCGGGAGTTGTTGAAAAAGTCTTCTATTTCATAATTCGGTGTTTGAAATCAACAGATGAGAGAGAAGAACCACTCCCCCCTTGAGGGTCGGGCTTCCCGAGGGGAAAGCCCGACGCAGAAGCCGAGCGGTTTGTGCGAAGGCTGATGCGGTGGGGGGTGAATCGTGTTTTATCGAGCAATTTCAATTATACCCCCCACCGGTTCGCTTGCGGGCATGCGCCCTTAGCTCACCGACTCCCCCTCAAGGGGGGAGTGAACTTCAAAAGCGTGCGCACAACCCAAAATCGCTCCCGAGGGCTTTTTCAACAACCCCTCATCAGTCGGGATTGATCCCCTCCCTCGCCTCGAACACCTTGTAGACCGCCGCGCTGTCGAGGTGGCCGAAGCCCAGTTCCTGTCCTTGGGTGTAAAAGGGCAGGCAGAGGTCGCCGAGCGGCATGTTGGCGCTCACGCTTTGGCCGAGGGCGAGGCCGAGTTTGATGTCCTTGGTCAGCACGTCGAGCGTGCTCACGGGATTCGAGAAATCTCCGCTCACCATCCGGGGGCCCCGGTTTCTGAGCTGTCTACTGTCGGCGGCGCTTCGCATGAAGGCGTCGAGCAGGAGTTCCCCTTTCACGCCCGCTCTCAGGCCCATGCGCAAGGATTCTGCGATGGCGCACCGCTGCAGGCAGGTGAGGTAGTTGATGAGCACTTTCATCGTCGCGCCATCCCCTGCCGCGCCGCAATGGATCTGATCGGAGAGCAGGCGCGCGAAAATGTCCTTCACGAGCTCATGCGTCCGCTCCTCGCCCCCTACGAGAAAGAGGCCAACCCGGTTTTTCACATTCTCGCTGTTGCCGCTCACGCACGCCTCCATGAAGCCGAAGCGGCGTTCCGCGCACAGCCGGGCGATCTCGCGCGTGTCCTCGGGGTCCGCAGTGGTGGTGTCGACCACGGCCTTTGGCTTTTTATCCGGATCGGCAAAGAGATAACCGTCCTCCCCCCGGGCGCATTCCAGAGAAATCTTCGAGTTCGGTACCGAGATGAAGACGAAATCCGCCGCCTCGGCCACTTCCCTGGGCGAGGGGAGCGCCGCGCCGCCCATGCTCTCGAACGCTTCCTGCGCCGAGAGAACGGGATCCGTTCCGACAAGGCGGTAGCCGTCCTCGATCAGGTTCCTGGAAAACGCCCGGCCCATGAGGCCCAGACCGATGAAGCCGATGGTTTCTTCTCTTTGCATGATTGCTGTTATCTCCCTGCTTGGGTGTCTCGTTGATTGTCTTGCCAGAAGAGGTAAACCGGAAACGGCGCGGAGCGCCTGAGACTCAGCCTTCTTGCGGGATGAGCACCACCTTGATGGCCCCGTCCTTTCGCTCGCGCATCATCTCGATCCCCCGGTGCACCATGGACAGCGGTATCCGGTGCGTGATCATGGGCTTCACGTTCAACTCTCCCCGTGCGGCGAGGTCGATGCAGACCTCGAAGGTGTCAGGGTGTCCGCGCGAGCCGATGATCTCTTTCTCGAGATGCTGGAGGTGTTCGAGCGCTATGGGCGCATCCACCGAGAAGGCGCCCACGACGACGATGCGCCCGCCCTTTCTCGCCATCTCGAAAGCCTGGGCCATCGTCTTGTTCTGAGCGCCGCCCACGACTTCGAGCACGGCGTCCGCCCCGTGCCCGCCCGTGAGGTCCTGCACGGCGGAGACGGGGTCGGCTTCTCGCACGTCTATCGTCTCATCCGCGCCCATCTCTCTCGCGACTTCGAGCCTCTCCGCCACCGCGTCGAGCGCGATGACGCGGCCTCCGGCGTATTTGGCCGACGCCAGCGCGCACAGGCCCACCGGCCCCATGCCGATGACGGCCACGGTCTCGCCGGCTTCCATCCGCGCGCGGTTCATCACCACGTGATAGCCCGTGCCCAACGTCTGCATCACCGAAGCCGTGGCGTCGTCCAGCGCATCCGGCAGGGGCAGCACGCACCTGGCGGGCGCTACGACGTGCCGGCTGTAGCCGCCGTCGGCGTTCATGCCGATGGAGCGCGAGTCGTTGCACAGGTTCACCCGGCCCATCCGGCAGAAATAGCACGCCCCGCAGTGCACGTGGTTCTCGATGCAGGCGCGCGCGCCGATTTCCACGCCCTCGACGCCCGGACCCAGCGCGCTCACCACGCCCATGAGTTCATGCCCCGGCACGACGGGGTATTTCGCGCGCCGAACGTGGCCGTCTATCAGGTGGAAATCGCTGCCGCAAATCGCGCAGGCGCCGACTTCGACGAGCACCTCGCCCGGTCCCGGCTCGGGCGCGGGCCGCTCCACGAGTTCGAGGCGTCCCGGTTCATGCAAAAGGGCGGCGAGTGAGTTTTCGGTGCGCAAGGGGAATCCTCCGGTGGTGATTTTCGGTTTTCGGCGATTTGGCGACGCACTATAAGGTTTTATCACCCGCTTCGCCAGAGGAGGGGGCCTCCCGCACGAGGTTGTTGACCCCCCATTCGAGTGTGTCCACCGTCATTCCGGCGAAAGCCGGAATGACGAACAATACCGCACCGCCTCAAGGGGTCAAGGTCGCAATCTCGGACAGGTTCCGCTGTCCCCCCCTACCTTCCTCACCCTGAGTAGCCGCCGAAGGCGGCGTATCGAAGGGCGAAATTCACGCTTCCCATCCTTCGATACGGCGCTTGCGCGCCTACTCAGGATGAGGTCGATATGGCGTCATGCAAGGCGAGGAGAACGCGTTTGTTCAAATTCCGGCTTTTTACAACAACCCCGCATGCACTTGCTATTTTCCCGGCTCATCGCCAATAGCCCCTTGCCCGTTTCACCGCAAGAGCCCTGCGCGCCTTGCGGAAGGCGGGTCGGGATTGTAGGATTCGCCCCGTCCAGGAGGAGAGACAGCGATGGTGATTCAAAAGAAAGAGGTCGGCGTCGGCCTGATCGGCGCGGGCAAGATCGGCTCGCTCCGCGCGCACCTGGCGGCGACCTCGCCGGTGGTGAATTTTTTCGCCATATCGGACATCGACGCCGAGCGAGCGCGCGCCGTGGCCCAGCAGAACGAGGCGGCCTTTCATACCTCCGATAACAGGGAAGTCATCGAACACCCCCAGGTGGACGCGCTCATCGTCTCCACACCCGAGGGCGAACACACCGAAGCCATCTGCATGGCGCTCGAAATCGGAAAGCCCGTCCTGGTGGAGAAGCCCATCGCGCTCACGCTGCCCGACGCCGACAGGATCATGGAGTCCAAGGCCAAAGGCGGCGCGGAACTCTACATCGGCTATACGCAGCGGATCAGGCGGAAGTTCCTCGCGATCAAGGAGCACATCGACGCGGGCCGCCTGGGCGAGGTGATGACCGCGCGCATGACCATCTACAACACGCGGCCCACGGCGCGCCAGGTCTACCTGCGCGCGCCGCACGCGAACCCCTTCACGGACGAGATCACCTACATGGCCGACATGGCGCTCTGGTTCTTCCAGCCGAGAAAGCCGGTGCGCGTCTACGCGCAGGCGGGCAGCGAGGTGTTTCACGATCATCCCGACGGGATGGGGGACTACGGCTGGGCGGTCGTGACCTTCGAGGACGGCGCTGCGGCGTGCCTGGGAGGGAACTGGGCGCTGCCCGAGTACTGGCCCGCCACGGTGGCGACCATCAGCATGGACATCTTCGGGAGCGAGGGCGCCATCCGCATCGACGACGGCCACAAGGACGTGATGATGGTGGGCAACGAGCGCGTGCCATCGCCCTATGCGCCGGACTCCTCGGTGGAGGTCGCCTTTTTGGGCTCCGCCATGCCGGGGGACTGGGCGGTGGGCGATTTCGTAGGGCCGATGCGCGATGAGACGCGGCTGTTCCTGGAGCGCGTCACCACCGGGAAGGACGTGCCGCTCTGCGACGCGGAGACGGGCCGCGCCGTGCTCGAACTAACCCTCGCGATGGAAGAGAGCGCCCGCCGGGGCGGCGAGGTCGTCGAACTGCCGTTCGGCGGATGAGAAGGTGAAACAGCGAACAAACAGACGAATCCGCTGCGCCGCCGGGCGCGAAGGCGAGGCGAGCGACTCCCGCAGCCGCCGGCGTGGAGCGGCGGGAGCGGCGCTGGTCGGGGCTAAAGGGGCTTGCGGGCCAGGAAGCAGTACAGCGGCGTGAAGATGCCCGATTTGCCGCCCGCGACATAGGCGTCCGCGGTGCGGTCCAGGAGCCGGACGACTTCCGCGGAACCCTTCGGGAACAGCCGGACCACCTCGGCCAGCTTCGAGCCCGCGAGGACCGCTTTGCGGCCCTGCGGGAGCCTGCGCAAGGCGTTGCCCAGCGTTCCGTGCCGGCTCTCCATGGGTTGATACCATGGGGTGGACGGCCCCTCCTGGACGTCCCGGTCCGTCCCCTCGATGACTTCGAATCCCGCCGCTTCGAGCGCCAGGTTCACTTCCCCGAACGTCGCGACCTCTTTCAGCGCGATGCCGCGCATGAGTTCGCGCTTGATGGCCCGGTGCCGGCCGTCGTCCGGGTCGAACTTCTCCGTCAGGCACATCTCCTGCCCCCAGAACAGGGCGCCGGGCTTCAGCACGCGGAATATCTCCGCGAACGCGCGCTCCTTGTCGGGCGCATGGCACGTCGACTCGATGGCGTAGCCCCGGTCGAACGCCCCGTCCCCGATGGCGCTCATGTCCATGAAGCTGCACGCCTCGTAGTCGATCATGTGGTCGAGCCCCGCCTCGGCGGTCAACCTCTGCGCCCTCTCCAGCTGGATTTTGTTGATGTTGACCCCGACGACCCGGACGCCCGCCTCACGGGCGACGCGGCGCATCGGGCCGCCGATTCCGCAACCGACGTCGATCACCGTCATGCCCTTGCGCAACTCCAGTTTGTCGATCATCAACCGCTGATGCCGGACTTTGGACTCCTCCAGACTCTCCTCGGGCGAGAGGGGCGCGAAGTGCAGGGATTCGCCCCAGCCCCACACCATGAAACCGCTGCAAAGGTCGTAGTAGGCCTTCACCGTTTCGGTGTGGTCGTACCCGCTCGCGCCGTCGGACTCCGCCGCCCGGTCGATCCATCCCTCGAAGTCATGCACGCGGCGGGTGACGTCCTCCCCCCCGTACGCATCCTTGAGATCTTTCGACAGCCTGCCTATGTCCATGGCGTTGTGTGTTCCTTCCTTCTTCGGCTACGGCGAAACACGAGCCGACCGAATTCAATCCACACGATCCGGGTAGAACTGCTCACAGTAGCGCCGGAAGGTGCCAATCTCCCCGTCGGAGCTGCACAGGCGGGGGCGGGGAATATACTGTTTGCGGTCCCATATCACGACGTCCGATAAAACGTCGCGCTTCTGGGCCGCCATGATGATTTTGTTCATGAGCCGGGTGCGCAGGCCGGTCGGCAGGAAGCGCATGCCGATGATCGCCCGCTTCGGCTTGCGCAATCGCTTCACCTGGCTGACGAGCACCACTTCGAGGATATCGCCGTCGATGGGCGTGGCGAGCACCCACAGGCGCGTGTCCATGCCGATGCCGTGCTCCTGGACCTCGACGAACGAATAGCCCAGCCCGTGCACGTGAGTGACGGCGGAAACGTCGTATGTGTAGATGTTCATACCGGCAAAGGTCTGGCTGCGCGTGAAGTCGAAGCAGCTCTTGAGGTAGGCGCCCTCCACCTCTATCGTTCCGACCCGGTTCACGCTGCCGAAGCCGTGCACGTAGCGCAGGTGTCCGTCGTCAACGGAGTTCTCGGTCGTTTCCTGGGGATGCCCCGTGAAGCGTACGCTCCAGGTTTCGAGGTCGCTCCAGTCGGCGCCGCTCGGCTCTTCGGGCAGGCTCCACTGCGGCGGCCGCCCGTCGATTCCCCGCCAAGCGAAGACGAGGCCCAGTATTTCGCGCGTCTCGAAAGTTTTAAGCCTGGCGGTTTTGGGCGCAGGCGCATAGGGCGTCTTGACACACTGACCGGTGGCGTCGTACTCGAACCCGTGAAAAGGGCAAACGAGGCAGCCGTCCCGCACCACGCCGCCGACGTCGGGGCCGAGCTCGGAGCCCAGGTGCGGACACAGATCCTCGGCCACGCAGATGCGCCCCTCATCGTCGCACCAGACGACGATTTGCTCGCCCATCCAGGTTCTTTGGATCAGCTTCTTCTTCTCTATCGTCTTTCGGGTGGCGACGAAGTACCAGCCTTCCGGAAATGGATAAAGCGAGGTCGTTTCTCTGCGTTCGATTCGCTCGGCTTCCATCGGCATCCGTCATCCCCCCGGTTCGAAGGCCGCGGCTTCTCCTGCGGGTTCGGCCGCCCTCATGCCCGGCCGGCTGCCGCTCGATGCGCCCGCCGCCCCGCTCCTCGCCCCGGCGGGACGCTCGAGGTCCACGCGACGCCTAGAACCGATAGCGTATCCCTATCTCGAAGAGATGAACCAGCATTTCGGTCGTCGCCGTGGCCGTTGAACCCATGGCGCTCTTGCCGCTGAACTCCAGGTCGCTGGCGTTCAGCATGCGGTAGCCCACCTGGATGGTAAGGGCGTCGGAATACGCGTAGCCCACCCCCGCGCCGAGCTGGAAGGCGAACACCGAATCGGTGTCGGAAAGTTCCGGCACGGTCCCCGGAGGCAGGGTGGCGGCTCCGGCCATGACCCCTTGCCTGCACAGATCCGGCGTGACCCCGGGGGGAAGGGCAGCGGGGTTGGCGCATTGCAAGAGCGCAAGCTGGTCCGCGGCACCTTGCGCGACCTCGTTGCGGTTGTACTTCACGTCGCCCCAATCGACCCTGACGAGGCCGAAGCCGCCGCCGATGTAGGGTCTCCATTTCGAACCGGGGTTGAAGTCGTACCAGAGATTCACCATGGCGCCCAGCTGGCTTGCCGAGCCGGACACGGGGATGGAATGATCGCCCGGTATATCAATGGTGCCCAGTTGCGGCACGGTAGTCGTCCGTCCTTTGTAAATCAGCTTGTCGACCTTCGCCTTGGCGAAGAACAACTCCCAATCGAGACGCAAGCCGTTACTGAATTCGCGACCAATAACACCGCTGACCCTGTACCCCGTAGCGTATTCCGTGAGCGCGTCCGCCTTGTACGGGATTGGCAGGGGGAGTCCTGGCTGTTGTACTTGACCGCGCTCGACGCTGTCCGAGTCGTCGATGAACATGACCGGCACGTTCAAGCCGAAGTACCATTTCGGCCCCGCAGCGTCCGCACCCGAATCCGCGGCGCGCGCAACGGACGCGAACGCCGGCAGAAGGAACACGGCAAGGGCGGCCGCTGCAACGATCATTTGTTTGCAAGTGTTTTTTGGGTCTGAGATCAGTCTCATGGCGTCTCCTCGATTCAGGTCGACTGGAACCACCTCAAAAATCGCTCAATGAATGATGCAATTCAGCATTTTATCCGGAACGGAATACTGATTAGTACACCTCAAATAACCCATGCTCATATACTCAAAGACGCTCTCACCTTTGTCAAGTTTTTTTTGATGCGGTGGGGATGCGGCAGATCGGGCCTGTTGAAAACCTTCAAGGAGGAGTGATTTCTCCTGAGGGTTTGTAGGGACAGGCCTCCGTGCCTGTCCTGACGAAGGACCACCACAGAGGGCAGGACAGGTCGTGACCTGTCCCCTACGGGGTGATGGCGACCAACATGTGAGGACAGGCACGGAGGCCTGTCCCTACGGTGAACGATTCGATGCTCGGGATTCCCTCCCCCCTTGAGGTTCTTTCAACAACCCTGGATATCGCGGGCCGTCCGGAGAACCCGGGACAGGACAAAAAAGCTTGAATCCATCGATCCGCTGGGCCATAATGGCCCCACTTGGTTTACTGCCCTGGCGGCCCGCGCGACATGGACACCCATCGCGCAAGCCGCCTTGCGATTATCGGGATCCGTTTCCGGCAAACAACCGCCCAAGGAGCCGGCGGTATCATGCGGCCACGAACCGCCGGACAGTGAAGCCATGAATTCTGCGTCTCTCGACCGCTACATTGCGTTCATGCTGCGCCGCCGATGGCTTGTCCTCGGGGCGGCTGTGGCGGTCATGCTGGTTCTGGCGGTCGGCCTCCGCACCATCGTCATCTCCAACGACTGGCGCGACATGCTGGACGAGGGCAACCCTCAACTCGTCGCATTCGACGCCATGGAGGCGACCTATTCGGCGACCAATGCGGCGGTGATCGCAGTCGCGCCCAAGGGGGGGTCGGTATTCACGCGGGAGGCGCTCGCCGCGATCGAGGAGTTGACCGAAGCCGCCTGGCGCGTGCCCAGGGCCACCCGGGTCGACTCCCTCGTCAACTATAACCACACCGAGGCGGAAGGGGACGACTTGATCGTGGAGCGCCTCGTGGACGACGCGGGCTCGCTCAGCGATGACGATCTCGCGCGGATCAGGAAGATTGCGCTGAGCGAGAGCAGCATCGTGGGCCGTCTCGTCTCAAAAGACGGGCGCGTCGCCGGGCTGGTCGTCATTTTCGCCTTGCCCGAGCGCTCGGACGCCGCGGAGATCCGGATTTACAACCATATCCGCGGCCTCCTTGAAAAATCCCGGAAGGCCCACCCGGACATCGAATATCACGTCACCGGCAACGTCTTCGTGAACCAGGTCCTGACGGAAGCGGCCCAGGACGACATGGGGATTCTCGCGCCCGCCGCGTTCCTCGTCATCATAGCCGTCGCCGCCATCCTCCTGCGCTCCCTGTTCGGCACGCTGTCCCTCGTCGCCGTGGTCATCTTCACCGTCATCTCGGCCATGGGCGTCATCGGCTGGATCGGCCTGGTGCTCAACGCGGCCAATTCCAGCGTTCCCCTCATCATCATGACGCTCGCCATTGCGCACTCGGTCCACGTCGTCGATTCGATCGTTTCAGGCATGAGGGAGGGGCTGGACAGGGACGCTGCGATCGCTGAGTCGCTGCGCCACAATGCCTGGCCCGTGTTCCTTACGACGGCCACGACGATGATAGGGTTCTTCAGCATGAACGCCTCGGACTCTCCGCCTTTCCGGATCCTCGGCAACCTGGTGGCGTTCGGCATGCTGTGCGCCTACGCCTATTCCATGACGCTTCTGCCGGCGCTGCTGTCGGTCCTGCCGTTGCGCGCGCGACAGGCGGGCGCCGGGGGTTCCAACCTCTTCGATCGGCTCGGCGCCTTCGTCGTCGCAAGACGCACGCTCCTGCTCTGGGTCGTGGCCGCCGTCGCCGTCATCCTGGTGGCCGGCGTTCCTCGCGTCGAACTGACGGACAACTGGACGCAGCATCTGGATGAGCGTTACGAGTTTCGCCGCGACACGGACTTCGTCATCGAGAACCTGACCGGCGTGGAAACCCTGGAGTACTCCCTGGACTCCGGGCGCGAAGGCGGCATCACCGGTCCCGAGTATCTTCGCAAGGTCGAAGCCTTCGCCGAATGGTACCGCGCCCAGCCGGAAGTGGCGCACGTCCAGGTGTTTACGGACATCATGAAGCGCCTCAACAAGAACATGAACGGCGATGACCCGGCCTTCTACCGGCTGCCCGACAACTCCCGGCTCGCTGCGCAGTATCTGCTGCTCTACGAGCTTTCGGTTCCCTTCGGTATGGACCTCAACAACCGCATCAACGTCGCCAAATCCGCGACGCGCATGACCGTCACGCTCAAAAGGCTCAAGTCCGAGGAGTTGCGCGCGCTCGAAGCGCGCGGGCAGAAATGGCTCAGCGCCAACGCGCCCGGCCTCGCGAAAGAGGCGTCGGGGTACAGCCTCATCTTCGCCCATCTGGCCATTCAGAACACCCTGAGCATGTTGTGGGGCACGCTCACCGGCATGATCCTCATTTCGCTGATCCTGATCGGGATTTTCAAGAGCCTGCGCCTCGGCCTCATCAGCCTCATGCCCAACCTCATCCCCGCGGCCATGGCCTTCGGCGTCTGGGGTTATCTGTACAGCGAGGTGGGGCCCGCCGGCTCTCTCGTGACCGCCATCGCCTTCGGGATCGTCGTCGACGACACGATCCACTTCATGAGCAAGTATCTGAAGGGGCGCCGCGAGGGCCTTTCCTCACCCGAGGCGGTGCGCGCCACCTTCCGTTCGGTGGGCTTTGCGCTGTTCTCTACGACCATGGTCCTGGTGCTGGGCTTCCTGGTGTTCGCCACGTCGGGATTCGCGATCACCTGGATGCTCGGCCTCCTGGTGGCGCTCACGCTCGGCTTCGCGCTGGTCCTGGATCTCCTGCTCCTCCCGCCCTTGCTGATGGCCCTTGACCGCAAGTAGTCACAACGATGTCCAAGCTCACCGACATCCTGAAAGACGCAAAATCCGGCGACCGCGTGGCCACCGGCATCCAGGACTACGATCGGCGCTACGGAGGTGCTGAGCGCGGCGGCCTGGACGAGCGCAAGACGGACTATCTGAACTTCGAGAAGAGCTATTACGATCTGGTCACCGATTTCTTCGAGTACGGCTGGGGCCAGTCCTTCCATTTCGCGCCCCGCGTCGAAGGAGAGAGCTTCGCCGCCTCGCTCGCGCGGCATGAGCATTACATGGCGCACCGGCTGAATCTCGGGCCCGGAATGGTGGTGGTCGACCTGGGTTGTGGGGTCGGTGGCCCGCTGCGCGAGATCGCCCGCTTCTCAGGTGCTAAAATCGTCGGCGTCAACATCAACGAATATCAGTTGAAGCGCGCCGTAGAGTTGACGGAAGCGGAGCATCTAAGCCACTTGGCCGAGTATCTGAACTGCGATTTCATGCAGGTGGATGCGCAGGAGGGCAGCTTCGACGCCGCCTATAACATTGAGGCGCACTGCCACGCACCGGATAAGGTCGACGCCTATGGGGAGGTGTTCAGGCTGCTGAAACCCGGGGGCTGTTTTGCGTCCTACGAATACTGCATGACCGATCGGTTCGACGCCGAGAACCCGGAGCACCAACGGCACAAGGTCGATTTGGAGTATGCCGGCGCCCTGCCAGGCATCCCCCGGCCGCACGAAGTCGACGACGCCTTGCGCCAGGTTGGCTTCGAGTTGCTCGAAGCGCGCGACCTGGCCGCCGAGGCGCCACCCGGCATCCCCTGGTATCAGCCTCTGGTCGGCTCCGGCCTGACTCTCGCGAGCTTTCGCGCCTCGGCCGTCGGGCGCCGACTGACGCATGGTTCACTCTGGCTGCTGGAGCGTTTGAAACTCGTGCCGCGTGGCAGCTCCCGTGTCGCGGCGATGCTGAACGTCGCCGGTGGCGCCTTTGCTGAAGCCGGCCGTCTCGGCATATTCACGCCGATGTATTTCATTCTCGCCCGCAAGCCGGATTAGGGACAGACGTCTTCTTGGCGAAACGAACGCATCTTGCGTTGTTCGAGAAACTTCCTTCTGAACCGAAACGGCCACGGAATCCGCCGGTCCGCAGGAAGCGCGTCATGAACGAGTCCATATGCCGCATCTGCCTGACGATAGTTTACTTGTTCGTTCTGGGAGGGAATGCCTGCGCGCAGTCGATCGAAGAGGCGCGCGCCGCATACGCCGAGGGCCGGTTCATCGAGGCCGCGGAAATCGCCCGGGCGCTCGGCACATCCGAAGGCCATGCAATGGCCGCCGATTCGCTGGCGATTCACGGCTACTACATTGCGCCAAAAGGCGAAAAGGCGAGCTTGTTCGGGCGGGCCGAGGAACTCGCGCGAAAGGCTGTCCGCCTCGACGCAGCCAACCCGCAGGCCCATCTCCAGTTGGCGCATGCCATGGGCCGCCAAGCGCAGGTGGGCGGCACGTTGAAAGCGTTGAAAGAGGGCTACGCAACCAAAGTGCGCGATGCCATCGAGGAGGCGCTCCGGCTGGACCCGAAAATGGCGGCTGCCCACGTCAGCCTGGCCGCCTGGCATGCGGGCGCCGTCGGCGCGGGGGGATTCTTCGCCGCTTTGCTCTACGGGGCGAGCGAAGAGAAAGCGCTCGCCCATTTCGAGCGGGCGCTCGAATTGGCGCCTCGGGACAAGGTGGCGCTGTTCGAGTACGCCACCGGCCTCCTGAGCCTGGATGCCGAGGAGAACCGCGCGAAGGCGCGCGAGTTGCTTAAGCGAGCGATAAGATTACCGCCCAAAGACGCCTTCAGGCGGCTTGTTCACCAAAAAGCGGCCGAGCGGCTCGCGGCTCTTGGCGGCGGATAGGGGTTGTTGAAAAAGCCTCCAGGAAGGAGGGAATCCCGATCATCGAATTGTTTACCGTAGGGACAGGCCCCCGTGCCTGTCCTGCAAAGGACGACCACGGGGATACACATCTTCGATACGGGCGGCCACGGTCGAACTTCCCTCTTCGGGAATTAGGGACAGGTCGTGACCTGTCCCTACGGAACAAAATACTTGAAATCAATCGTTTTACTGGGCCATAATGGCCCCAATTGGCTTCCTGCCGTGGCGGCCCGAGCGTCATGGCCCTCCACCGCACGAGCCGCGTGGAGCAAAATGCGCTCCTTCACCAAGTCTTGAGAAGCGATTGCGGATGAGACTGCCTGAAGAAATCATACTCCTGTTGCTGAACGAAGAGAGCGGCTATCTCGAACAGGTGGCGGGCTGGAATCTCTCGTGCGTTCTCGCCGGCGCCGTGCTGGCGGAACTGGACCTCGAGTCTCGTATCGACACCGCCCACGAGACACTTTCGCTGGATGACGCATCACCTGTGGGAGACGCCATTCTCGACCCCGTTCTGGCGGCCATTGCCGACGATCCGGAACCACGCACCGTCAGTTACTGGGTCGAGAAAATCGCCGGTACGTCAGACGAGATCCTGGAGCATGCACTCATGCGGTTGTCGAGACATGGAATCCTGGACTATACGAACGGCGGCTTCTGGTCCCTTTCGCGAAACGCAGCGAAAGCGGACAACGGTTTGTCCGGCGGCGAGCCCCGGGCGGAAGTGCGCCGTCGAATCGTCGAGACGATCCTGGGGGACGACATACCCGATCCTCGTGACGCCATCATCATCGGCCTCGCCGATGCCTGCGACGCGTTCCGGTTTCTTCTGCAGCCGGAAGACTACGAGGCTTCGCGCGAGCGTATCGAGCTGCTGGGCATGCTGGACCGCATCAGTCGATCCGTCGCCGCCGCCGTCGCGGAGACATCGGTCAGCCGCTCCATCGGGATAACGACGAAACCCATTCCCAACGTAAGCCTGTGGAAAATGCTCCGCAAAGATTCGCTTTGGCAGGGGAATACGTCCAAACTGCTGGCCGACCTTTATCGCGACTACGGCCCGGTATTCTCGCTCAAGTCTCCCTTCTCCGGGAAGAGAGTTTTCATCATCGCCGGGAACGACGCCAATATCTGGGTCAACCGGAATGGCCGGACGCACTTGCGATCAAAGGAAACCATGGAGGGCATGGAGACCGTGCTCGGCGCATCGAGAAGCCTGCCGGGCATGGACGGGGCCGAACACTTCCGCATGCGCAAGGCGTTCCAGATGGCCTCCTCCCGGAGCCGCCTGAACGAACGTCTCGGAGATATGCTCGAGGAGATACGGCTGGCCCTGGATTCGTGGAACGTAGGCGACGTGCTCGTCGCCAAGGACGCAAGCCGCACTCTGATGTCCGGCCAGGTATCCCGGCTCCTGTTCAGCATGGACTTTTCGGAATACGTGGACGACATCCACAAATACAAGAACCGCATGTTGATCACCTACGCGCAGGGGATTCTGCCGAAGTCCTTCATGCGAACGCCGCGAATGAAAGCCATCCGGCGGCGCATCGACCGCGTCTATTCCATGATCCGGAATTCGCACACTCCGGCGCAGCGCGAAAACCAGCCCCGCGACCTGATCGACGACCTGCTCAGCCTGCACACCAGCGACCCACAGTACTTTCCGGAAACCGATACCAGGTTCATGATGATCATACCGTTCGTCGCGGCCATGTATATGGGCACCGCCGTCGGGTTCGGGCTCTATTTGATGGCCTCCCATCCAGACATCTTTCAGCGCGTGCGCAGGGAAGCCGAGGCGCTGTTCGCGAACGGAGACCCCAATCCGGAGGACATCACGCCGGAGGCCATCGACACCGCCCACCGGCTGATTCTCGAAACCCTCCGGATCTATCCCAGCGTCCCCATTCAACTGAGAACCGTCATGAACCCCTGCATCGTGGAGGGTTATGAACTGCCCGTCGGGGCGCGCGTCGTGCTGGCGTCCACCGCCGTTCATTACATGGAGGAGAACTATCCGGATCCGGAGAAGTTCGACATCGACCGGTATCTTCCGGGGCGCGAGGAGCACAAGAAACACGGGGCTTACGGTGCATTCGGTTTCGGCACACACACCTGCCTCGGCCCGCGAGTGGCGGAATATCAGATGACGATCAACCTTTTGATGATCGCCCACTACTTCGAGCTTGAAGTGCTGCCATCGAGCTATCCGGTCAAAATCAATCCGTTTCCGACCTGCACCCCCCGCAAGAGCCTCAAGCTCCGAATCAAGTCGAAGCGCCGGATCTTCTCATCTGATCAGGCGGCGAGTGACCGGGCGGAAAGTGACGACCGGGCGGTCGCCGTCCCTTCCTGAGCGGCAACGGCCGGCGCGGCGGGTTTTGTGATCTCTCCAGAAGGATAGCGTAGGGACAGGCCTCCGTGCCTGTCCGATGTCGGAGTGAGTACGATGGACGGGCGGGCACGGTCGTTATTCGAGGAGCCTGTAGGGGCCGCATATATGCGGCCCATGACCAGACGGCGAAAAAAGGCCGGGTTGCATGTATGTGTGGGGCGCTCCCGAGGAGGGAGCGCCACCTACAAACCCCTCAAGGGGGGAGTGAAATCAAAAGCGTGTGCGCAACTCAAAATTGCTTCCCGGGGGTTTTTCAACAGGTCCCTCAAGGGGGGGTAGGGGGTTACTGTCCCGGCGAGGGGCTTTTCAACAGCCCCGACGCCACCGGGCGCGCAGACGAAAAGAATCCGATCTAGAAATTGTACGTCACGTTCAGGGCCACGAAGCTGTCCCGCCTCGTGTCATAGATGATGTCCTCTTCCTCGACGTCCATCAGAACAATCGCTTCGAGCTTCATGGACCACTGATCCGAGAGGCGGCGCTTCAATTCGATGCTCAGGGTGCGCGTCGTATGGTCCGCGTCGGCGAGAACGCCGGCGATGACCTCCGTACTCTGGGTGTCGTTGAGCGCCAGGCGTACGGCGTAGAAGAGGTCGTTCTGGAACTCGGAGTTCGAACGCTCGCGACGCTCGTCGTAATTCCATTCGGCGAGAAGGCCGAGGTCGGCGGCCGAGCCGAAAATGGAGTTGAAGGTGTACTCTCCGCCCATGACGAAGGCGGCGTAGTCCTCCTTCATGCCCAGGAGGTTTCGAGCGCCTTCTCGGTGGAGGGCCTCCAGCTTGAGCAGCCACGACTCCACGGTAAGCTGGGCGTCCAGGCTGAACTGGCGAATCTTGTCGTAGTGCTGACGCAGGCTCAGCGCGCCGCGCTCGTCTATGTGCGGGGCGATGAAAGGATCCCGGCTGGTGCCGTCGAACACGCTCAGGCCAAAGTCGAAAGGCCCGACACTGTGGCTGTAGCGGGCGGCGAGGTCCACGCGCCACTCCTTGGCGGCGCTTTCGTATGAGACGTGCTCGTCATCTATGATGATCGAGGAGCGCAGGCGGCCGTGGCTGCCCGGATAGGTGCGCGCGCGGTGATAGGTCAGGGCGAAAAACTCCAGGATGCCCCACTCCGCCGACCAGGTGAGGTGGGCCATGGGTTGGCCCAGTTTGCTTTCCTTGTTGGGATGTTCCACGAGGTCGGTCTGGTTGATGATGTCGACCAGGTGCTGCGATTCTGTGACGCCCCAGAACACGCGGTCCACGCCCAGCCGCAACTCCCATTCCCCATCGCCGGCTTCACCGAACACCAGGAGGTAGGCTTCGCGCAAATCGGCGTGGGTGCGGCGTGAGTCCGCGCCGTCGTAGCGGAAAAACGGCGCGACCGTGAAGCTCCAGTCGCCCTCGCCCTTGAGATGGAGTTTCGGCTCCGCGGCGAAGCCGCTCGCGTGGGCGCGCTGCTCGGGATGGGCGCCCGTTTGGGGATACCAGCGGCCGTCGACGTCCAGGCTGCCGGAAAACTCGTGCTCGATGCTTTCGGCCCCATAGCTCGCCCCGGCAAGCAGGAGCGTGGCCCATATCGAGACGGCGGCGATTGCCGCGCGGTGAAAGGCAGTGCGAAGCGGCATCAGCGCACCCGCTTCAGCCCGGTCCGGGTGAATTCGCTGGCCTTGAGCTTGGTGCGGAACTTGTAGTTATTCCAGCTCAGCACGGTGCTCTTGCCCGTCAGGTGGTTCACCATGTTCATCTCGCGGGCCTGCCAGTACTTGTCCAGATACAGCTTGTACTTCGCCAGCGTGAGCGTCTTCAGGTGCGCGTTCTTGCGGTCGTAGTACTGGACTTTCCAGACGCGAAGCTCGCCCTTGTCCTGCCAGACGATCTGGCGCGTGTAGCCCGAGCGCTTGTTCGTGGGGTAGCGCTCGACGACCGTGCACGTCAGCTTCG
Organism: Nitrospinota bacterium; assembly: GCA_026706735.1. Classification (GTDB taxonomy): domain Bacteria; phylum UBA8248; class UBA8248; order UBA8248; family UBA8248; genus Bin107. The sequence continues at coordinate 45,829 of JAPOYD010000106.1, forward strand.
CGCAAGGCTCGTCGCGTAGGTAGCGGTAGCGGAATTTCTCCACCTCCTGCGTCCCCATGTCCTCGTAAGCGAATTCGCTGCCCATGAACGAGCCCGACTGGTTCGACGAACTGATGCGTTTGACCCGCTTCAAGGCAGGCAGGTAGAGCCATTGGTCGTCGTTCTTCTTCTTGTGGGTGTGGACGAGCAGCGCGGTTCCTCTCACGTCGCGCGGACGATCGAAGACGAACAGGCTCTTGTTGCCTCCACCGTCCGTCTCGAGAACCTTCACGCGCAGTTGGCGCCGGCTCTCCTGCCCGTGCTTGTTGCGCAGCACCATGCTCTGCTCGGCCGTGAAGTTATCGAAACCTCTTGCTCTCTCGCGGGTATCGCGCGCGATCTGGAGCCCTTTTTCCTCTGGCGTCGCGCCCTCGGCGCGCGGCGTCGCCTGGGGGTGGACCAGGATGTATGAGCAGATTGCAAGAAGCAGTAATGCAGTGCGGACGAGATGAGCGTGCATCATAGTTCCCTCCGGTCGCGAGTCATCAACAGAGTCGGCAAAAGCAGAAAATCGGCCATGAGCGCGATAACAATCGTTATCCCGAGCAGGAGGCCGAGCGCCCTGTTGTTCGCCAATCCCGACGCGGCGAAAGCCATGAAACCCAGGGCGAAGACGGCGGTCAGAGCATGTCATTGCAGGAGTTCATATAACGGCTCCTGTGAAAAATGAAGTTTATCGGTGTAGAAATGGCCGGTCAACACAAAAGCCCCGACAACCTTGCCTCCCTGTTTCCCGGTCCGGGCGCGCAGCCTCGCCGGCGTACCCCTCCGGCTGATGAAATCGTCAACCATAACGTATTGGCAGCCCTTGTCGATATCACCACCCAAGCGTGCTTGACGCCTTCGGGCGCCGGACCTTAGGGTGGTTCATGGCTCCCTCTTCGCACTGAACTGATGCCCGGGGCGCTGAACATGGCGCTGAGACAGCGCCGCATGTTAGAAGGTTTTCATAGTCGATGAAAATGGCCTGATGTATCTGAAAGGATGACGAGGTGAAGCAAATCGGATTGGGTATCGTGGGTTCGGGGAGAATGGGGAGGCTGCGCGCGCACCTGGCGTCGGGCTCGCCGGAGGTGAAATTTCTGGCGCTTTCGGACAAGGACCCCGAGCGGGCGAAAATGATTGCCGAGGAAACGCAGGCCGATTTCCACACCGGCGACAACGAGGCGGTGCTCGCGCACGCGGATGTGGACGCGGTGATTGTCTCGACCCCTGAATTCGATCACGCAGACGCCGTCTGCCGTGCGCTGGAACTCGGAAAGCCCGTGCTGTGCGAGAAGCCGATATCCCTCTCTCTGGAGGATGCGGACAGGATTCTCGCGGCGTATGAGGGATCGAGCGCCGAGCTTTTCATCGGCTACACGCAGCGGCAAAGGCGGCGTTTCCTGAACGCCAAGGAGCAGATTCAGCGGGGCCGACTGGGGCACCTGCAGACCGCGCGCGCCACGCTCTATAACGTCACCACCAACGGGGCGGAGATATACAAGCGCGCCGCGCACGCCGGCCCCGTCACCGACACGCTCACCTACATGGTGGACATCTGCCTCTGGTATTTCGAGGGCAGAAAGCCCAGGCGCGTCTACGCCCAGGGGGGGAGCAAGGTGTTCCCGCATCACCCGATGGGCTGCGGCGACTGGGCGTGGGCGATCCTCACCTTCGAGGACGGCGGCACCGTGAACTTCGGCTGCTCGTGGATACTGCCCGACAACTGGCCGGCGAACATCACCTCCATCGACCTCGAAGTCATGGGCACCGAGGGGGCCATCGCGATTGACGATTCGCACAAGAACGCCGTCATGGCGACGAACAAGGGCGTGCCCTCGCCGTATGTGGACGGCATGACCTCGGATGTCGTGTTCCTCGAATCCATGATGGCGGGCGACTGGCTGGTGGGCGATTTCTGGGGGCCGATGCGCGATGAGACGAGGCTGTTCCTGGAAAGAGTGACGATGGGCCGGAGCGTCTCGCTCGCGCTTCCCCATCACGCCCGCACGGTGCTCGAGGTGACGCTCGCCATCGAGCACAGCGCCAAAGAGAACAGGCCGGTCGACTTCCCGCTCACGAACTCTCATTGAGCCTCTTTTTGCGGTGAGTTCCCAAGAAAGAATCCTGCTTTCGCATCCAAAGTATGAACTCGGAAAATCCGCCTCGGGCGCGTGCTTCACGCTCTCTGGCGATTTAGATGCCGGGGGCGCGGCCCGCGTTCTGGAGGCGATGGAAGGCGAGGTTTCGGGCGCAGACCTCACGAGTCTCGACCTGGAGGAATTGGAGCTTATCGACGGCGCCGCCGTCGCCCGGATGGTGGATTTAATAAGGCTCCTTTTGAGCGGCTCTGATAGGGTGCGCGTATTAAAATCTCCGCAGTCTCTGGCGCACACCATCTACCGTGTGGGGATGCTGGAAGGCGATACGCGGCTCGAACTCGTCGAACCCAGACAGGAAGAGGGCACGACCAACTGAGGCGAACGCGGTGCGCGCTTCTTGAAGCATGATTCTTGATGCAGGAGTCCTCCATGAGTCCCGTTTCCCCCGATGATCCCTATGAGAGAAAGCGCGTCCGGGTGCTCGACGCGGAGATGGCGTATATCGAGACAGGCGAGGGCGCGCCCATCGTCTTGCTGCACGGCAACCCGGCCACCTCATATCTCTGGCGGAACGTGATCCCCCACCTGGAGGCTCTGGGCCGGTGCCTGGCGCCCGATCTCATGAACAGCGGCGAGTCGGACAACATTCCCGGCGGCGGCTGCCGCTACCGGGACCACATCCCCTACATGGACGCGTGGTTCGAGGCGGTGGGAGCGTCGGAAGATGCGTTTTTCGTGCTCCACGACTGGGGGGCGGCGCTGGGCTTCAATCGCGTCGCGCGGTTTCCCGAGCAGGTTGTCGGCTTAGGCTATATGGAATCCATGGTACGCCCGCGCCTCTGGACGGACATGCCCGAAGACAGGGTGGCGCAGTTCAAGACGCTGCGCGGCGAGGCGGGCCTCGCCATGGTGATGGAGGATAATTTCTTCGTCGAGACCATGCTGTTTGAGCGCGGCATCGTGCGCGATCTGAGCGAGGCGGAAAAAGAGGCCTATAGAAAGCCCACCGAAGAGCCCCAGAAAAGAAGGCAGACCCACCAGTGGGCGTGCGAGATTCCCTTCGAGGGCGAGCCGGCGGACAACTACGAGATCGTGAAGCGCTACAGCGATTATCTGCGCGCGAGCGAGAATCTCCCCAAACTCTTCATCAACTGCGAGTACGGCCACGCGCTGGCGGGGGCCGCGCGCGCGTTCTGCAGGGAGTGGCCCAACCAGGAGGAGATAACGGTTCCAACGCGCCACTACGGGCAGGAGGACTGCCCCGATGAGATCGGCCGCGCCGTGGCGGCGTTTATCCGTAAAGTGCGGGGGTGAGGCAAGAGTTCATCTTTCGAGTTCAGGCGAAAGGCCTGAAACGCAAGGAGTATGAGATGCCCATATACAGATTCGAAGACCTGAAGGACGTGCGGCAAAACCCCGGCCTCTCCTCGGGCCACGGGGAGAGCATCAAGGGGGAGCGGATGTATTTCTGCCACCGCATCTGGGAGGCGGGCACGGAGGCCAAGCCCCACTACCACGCATGCGAGCAGTTCATCTATATCATGCGCGGCAGGCAGAGGTTCACGATGGGCGGCGAGGTGTTTGAGCTGGGCCCCGGAGACGTCATCCACATACCGGCGAACGAGGTCCACGCTGCGGAGATGATCGAGGAGGTCGAGGCCATCTACGTCAAGGACACCACCTGGAGCCTGAAAGGCGTCGCCGCGGGCGAAGCCGCCCCCGATGCGCCGCCGCCGGACGATCCGTTCTGATATGAAGCAGATATTTCTCGTGGTAGGGGCCGTTCGCGAACGGCCCCTACAAAATCCCCGCCCCCTTTTGCCTGTGCGCGCCATTCCGGCATGCGCCGGAATGACGGTTTCCTGTTCCGTTTGGCGGATGCGAGAAGAGTGAGGGAACCGCCCCTACAGCTTACACCTCCCCGTAGAGTTCCTCCGTCTTGGCGTCCAAGCCGGAGTCTTTTACGATCGACGAGTTGGGTAATTATCGAAAAACTCCCCGAACCATAACCCGATTCCAAGAAGAGGAGCATCTCGCGTATACTTGGCCGCATCATCTATGAGAGCGGTTCCACATATCGACATCGAAGGAGAGCGCGCATGGTCGTCAAGGCGGTACGCAATATTCCGTGGTTCACCTATTTTCCCGACAACTATCGCTGGTCGTTCATCGCCTCCATGGGCCTGATGCGCGTGGCGGGCGGCGGGGCGGATACGTCTGAAATTTTCGAGGTCTGCCGGAATCTCGATAAAAACGTCGGCAGCGACGAACACTGGTTCGAGGAGTGGAAACGCATGGGCGACCGCATTCGCGCGATGGGCGTGGCGGCGCAGCGGCGCGGCAAGAACCTGACGGCGGCGGGCCATTTCTGCCGCTCCTCCACCTATCACCAGATGGCCGACCGCTTCCGCTTCCCGAAGGACAGGGAATCGCAGGGCGTCTACCGCAAATCCATCGACAGCTTCAAGCGCTTCGTCCGCCTGAACGACAGGCCGAAGGCGGAGATCGTCGAGATTCCCTACGAGGGGGGCAAGTCGCTGCCCGGCTATTTCGTCCACGCGGAGAACACACGCAAATCCCGGCCGCCCGTGGTCGTGCTGTATTCGGGTTTCGACGGCACCAAGGAATCGCCCATGATCATCTCGGCGGGCGCACTCGCCCGGCGCGGCATGAGCGTGGTGGTGGTTGACAGCCCGGGCGTGGGCGAAGCCATCCGCTTCCGCAAGATATTTTTAAGGCACGACTACGAGGTGGCGGGCTCGGCGATTCTCGACTGGCTGGAAAAGCGCAAGGACGTGAACGCGAAGCGCGCCGGCATCATGGCGTCGAGCCTGGGGGGATACTACGCGCCCAGAACCGCCAGTATGGAGCGTCGCTTCAAGGCCTGTCTCGCCCACGGCGCGATTTGGGACTACCACGCGATATGGAAAAGGCGCATCGAGGCGGCGTTCAGGATTCAGCTTCCATCGCCGGGGAACCACTTGGCGTGGAGCTTCAACGTCAAGACGGCGGAAGAGGGTTTAGCGAAACTCGAAGGCTTCCGGCTCGACGGCGTGGTGCAGCGGATGAAGTGTCCCTTCCTGATCGTGCACGGGGAGGACGATCAGCAAATACCGCTGGCGGACGCGAAATCGCTCTACAGGGCGGCGGGCTCGAAGGACAAGACCTTGCGGGTCTACAAGGGGACCGACGGCGGCTCCCAGCATTGCCACATGGACTACATCGCACCCGTCGTGGGCTACATGGCGGACTGGATGGCCGAAAAGCTGGGCGCTTAGGACGCCAGATAGGAGTTCGAGGTGGCGACGCTGGAAGTCGAGAGCCGGGGAAAGATCGAGATATATTACGAAGAAGAGGGCGCGGGCGAGTCTTTGGTGATGGTGGGCGGCTTGACGGCCACGGTGGAGGTCTGGGGGAAGCTGCGGGGCCTTCTGGCTTCCGAATACCGCCTCGTCATGCCCGACAACCGGGGGACGGGCAGGACGAAGGCGCATCATGATAACGGCGACCGCGCCCCTGCGCGCATGGCGGAAGACTTGCTGGGGCTGGTCAATGGACTCGGGCTGGACACTTTTCACCTGATGGGGGGCTCCTACGGCGGCACCATCGCGCTATCCTTCGCCGTCGAACACCAGCAGAGACTGAAAAGCCTCGTCGTCGCGTGCTCTCATTTCGGAGGAGCCGATAAGATCGCGTCCGCGCCTGGCGTCCGCGAGACGCGCGCGCGAGGCGGCGCGCCCGATGCCACAGAAGGAGAAAGAAGGGCGGCGCTGGAGACGCTCTTCCATCCCGAGACGATAGACGAAAGACCCGAGGTGGTCGCTTTCTACGACGGCTTCAAGCGCCGCTTCCCCATCAGCAAAGAGGAGATTGGGAGGCGCAACGAGGGGATGGCGGCGTTCGACGTTTCAGTGGAGATCAGGGCCTTGCGCGTGCCCACGCTCGTCATCTCGGGTGAGGCGGACGTTCTCGTACCCACGGAGAATTCGAGGCTGATGGCCGGGCGGATTCCGGGGGCGGAACTCGTAATCGTCGAGAACACGGGCCACCACTTCTATTCCGAACGCCCGGAAGCCTCCGCTGCGGCGATACTGGCGTTTCTGAAGAGGCATTCATCCTGATGAACACACCCGCTTTCGAGACGCTCCTGTTCGAGGTGCGCGGGCACGTCGCACTCGTGAGCATGAACCGCCCCGAGCGGCTGAACGCCATGAACCGCGTCATGCTGCGCGAGTTGAACGAGGCGTGCGATATTATCGAGGTGGAAGATGCCATATATGTCGCCGTCCTCACGGGGGAGGGCAAGTCGTTTTCGTCCGGCTTCGACCTCAAGGAACAGGCTGAGAACACGCCGGTCGGCTTCGCCGAGTGGCGGCGCGCGCTCCGGCAGGATTTCGACGCCGTCATGCGCTTCTGGAATCTCTCCAAACCCACTATCGCCGCCGTTCGCGGACACGCCCTGGCGGGAGGATGCGAGCTTGCGGTGGCGTGCGACGTCACCGTTGCGGCGGAAGACGCCGTGTTCGGCGAGCCCGAGCTCAAGTTCGGCGCGGGGATCGTCGTCATGCTACTGCCCTGGCTCACGAACCCCAAGCTGGCGAAGGAGATCATCCTGACTGGTGAGGACGGGATTCCGGCGGCTGAGGCCCATCGCATCGGGCTGGTGAACCGGGTGGTTCCCGAGGCCCGGGTGCTCGATACCGCCATGAGCCTGGCGGAGAAGATGACACGGATGGACCAGAGCCTCCTGCGCGCGACCAAGCTGGCGCTCAACCGCACCTACGAGATCATGGGAATGGGCCGCGCGCTCGAAGCCGCGCTCGACCTGGACCTCATGATCGAGGGCAGGGGCACGGAGGCCAAGGCCCGATTCCTGGAGATTGCGCGAACCGAGGGCCTTCGCGCCGCCGTCGCCTGGCGCGACGCCAGGTTCGAAGGTTCAGAGTAAATAATCCCGACGAAACCCCGGTTCGGCTACCATGCGCCGCCTAATTGTGGAATCATGCCGCGTGCTCTCCCGTATGTGCCATCGCGGGTGAGACGCTGTTTTTTGTTTTGATCTTTTTTGTTCATTCAAGGAGGAATGTAACAGATGCACCCACTCATCAAGAACAGAAGAAGCCTGCGCGCCTTCAACGGCGTGCCGCCCGAACCGGAAAAAATCGAAGCCCTGCTGGAGGCGTTTCGCTGGGCGCCGTCCTCGAACAACCGCCAGCCCTGGCGCGTCATCGTGGTGGAGTCTGAAGAGGCGCAAGCGGAATTCAACGAATGCCTGAACGAGGGGAACCGCCAGTGGGCGGCCGCCGCGCCGCTCAAGATGATCATCCTCGGAAACCCCGAGGAGCAGCCCGAGCGTAACGGGCAGGACCGCTACCTGCTCGACGTCGGCATGGCGCTCGAGAACCTCCTGCTCCAGGGCAGTGATTTCGGGCTGACCGTTCACGCCATGGCGGGCTGGGACGAGCCGAAGGTGTTAGAGAGCTTCAATATCCCCGAGCCGTTTCGTGTCGCGGCGCTCTTCGCCGTGGGGTATCCCGGCAGGACCGAGGATCTGCACCCCGACGTGCAGGCGAAAGACAACAAGCCGCCGGCGCGCAAGGACCCGGCCGAGATTTTCTTCCGGGATTCGTTCGGTCAGGCGAGATAGCCGTGGGTTCGGCGTTTTACGGCGCGTTTCGCGTTTGACCCTCTCGTTCCAAGCCCCTAGAATCCAGCGGGTTTGCGGAGTGAGGCGCCCGGTTTTGTGAATTTCAGGGGTTCATTTCGCCCGCTCCATTGTCGCCTCTCTTGACGGGGTAAGGGACTGCCTTGTTCTCCTCGGACTTCATCCAGCAGTTGCTGATCGCGGTGCCGGCGATTCTGCTCGCCCTCACCTTCCACGAGGTGGCGCACGCCTGGGTGGCCGACAAGCTCGGCGACAACACCGCGCGCATGCTGGGCCGTCTGAACTTGAACCCCATCGTTCATCTCGATCTGATGGGGACGCTCGCCTTCGTCATCTCGATGATGGCGGGCGTGGGCTTCGGCTGGGCGAAGCCGGTACCGGTGGATCCGGGCAATTTCCGCCACCCCAGGCGCGGGATGATGTGGGTGGCTCTCGCGGGGCCGGCGACGAATTTCATCCTGGCCATCATCAGCGGTTTTTTGTTTACGCTCATGCGCGTGTGGGGGCTGGGCTTCACCTTCGTGGGCGAGCCGATCATGTTGATGTTGCGGGCGAGTTTCACCATCAACACCGCGCTCGCCGCGTTCAACCTGATTCCCATCCTCCCCTTCGACGGGGGGAGGATTGTCATGGGGCTTTTGCCCAGAAGACTGGCGTGGCAATACTCGCGCAGCGAGCCGTTCGGGTTCTTCATCGTGCTGGGCTTGCTGCTGCTGGGCGTCTTCCACAAGATCATGATGCCGATTTTCATCGTGCTGGCTACGGCCGAGCGGGTTTTTGTGTTAAATCTTCTCAGAATCTTCGGTTTGGCGTAGTGGGCGGCTTGCCCGCGTGCGGAAGAAGGACACCTGGATGACGGACAGCCAAAACGAGAAGAATCGGCCGACGCGGTTTCTCTCCGGCGTGCAGCCCTCGGGGAAACTGCACCTGGGGAATTATTTCGGCGCGCTCAAACAGCACATCGCGCTCCAGGACGAGGCGGAGGCCTTCTACTTCATCGCGAACTACCACGCCATGACGACGGTGCAGGAGGGGGACCTCCTCGCCCGCCAGACGCTCGACGTGGCGATGGACTACCTCGCCTTGGGCCTGGACCCGGAAAAGGCGGTTTTCTTCCGCCAGTCCGACGTACCCGAGGTGAACGAACTCGCCTGGATGCTCTCCGCCGTCACGGGCAAGGGGCTTCTGGATCGCGCCACGTCGTTCAAGGACAAGGTGGCCAGGGGCATTACGCCCTCGATGGGGCTTTACTATTACCCGATGCTCATGGCCGCCGACATCCTGATCTACCGCTCCACGGTCGTGCCCGTGGGAGAGGATCAGGTGCAGCATCTCGAAATGACGCGGGACATGGCGCTGGCGTTCAACAACGCCTATGGGGAAATCTTCCCCCTGCCCACCGTCAGGCTCGATGCGGGAGCGAAGGTGCCGGGCCTCGACGGCCAGAAGATGAGCAAGAGCTATGACAACACGATTGAGATTTTCGAGGAGGGAAAACGCTTGAGGAAGCGCGTGATGTCGATCGTCACCGACTCCACCCCGCTCGAAGAACCCAAAGACCCCGCCGCATGCAACGTGTTCGCCCTGTATGAACTGTTCTCCGATGAGGCGGAACAAGAGGATTTGAGGGATAAATACCGCACACCCGGGTTCGGCTACGGCAACGCGAAACAGATTCTCTTCGAGAAGATGGATGCGTATTTCGCGCCATACCGGGAGGAGAGAAAACGCCTGGAAGGGGATGTCGGCTATGTAGAGGGCGTTCTGGCCGAAGGCGGCGCCAGGGCCAGGGCGGAGGCGCAAAAGACGATGCGTCTCGTGAGGGAAGCGGCGGGAATCCCCGCTGCGCCCGTATCCGCGGTTGAAACGATCTAAAGGACTGGATGGGAGAATGACGACGAACTACAAGGAACTGCTGAACCTGCCCAAAACCTCGTTTCCCATGAAGGGGAACCTGCCCCGGCGCGAGCCGCAGATGCTCGAATCCTGGGAGGAGCAGGAGGTTTACGAGAAAATCAGGGACGCATCGCATGGCCGGAAGAAATACATTCTTCACGACGGCCCCCCCTATGCGAACGGACATATCCACCTGGGCACGGTGCTGAACAAGATTTTGAAGGACGTCGTGGTGAAATCGAAGCAGATGGCCGGTTTCGACGCCGTCTACGTGCCGGGATGGGATTGCCACGGCCTGCCCATCGAGCATCAGGTGGACAAGGAGCTCGGCCGCAAGCGCTTCGAGATCGACGAGGTTCAAAAGCGCAGGATGTGCCGCGAATACGCCGAGAAATACATCGACATCCAAAGGGATGAGTTCAAGCGCCTGGGCGTCTTTGGGGATTGGGAGCGGCCATACCTCACCATGAGCTACGACTACGAGGCCGCCACCGTGCGGGAGCTTGCGCGCTTCATCGAGCGTGGCGGCGTGTATCTGGGTCTCAAACCCGTGCACTGGGCGCCGGGTTTGAGGACGGCGCTGGCCGAGGCCGAGGTGGAGTATGAGGACATCACCACGCCGAGTATCTATGTGAAGTTTCCTGTGTCCGATATTCAGCTATCCGAATGGGCAGAAAAAATTCCCGGTCTGGGTGATGCCGCCGCAGGCCGCCCGGTGAGCGTTCTCATCTGGACGACGACGCCCTGGACGCTGCCCGCCAACCTGGCGCTGGCGTTCAGTGAAACGCTTGAATACGGCGTATTCCGTCACGGGGAGGAGTTGCTGATATTCCATGAGCATTTCCTGCCCCAGCTGAAATCGCTGGCCGAACAAGAGGGAGCGAGCGCCGCCTTCGAGAAGGTGGCGGGCTTTCAGGGGGGAAAAATCGAGGGCTTGCGCGCGCGGCATCCCTGGGTGGAGCGCGACTCGCTGGTCGTGAAGGCCGATTACGTTACCCTCGATCAGGGGACGGGCGTCGTCCACACCGCACCCGGCCACGGGCGCGAGGACTACGAAACCGGCCTCAAATACGGCCTCGAAGTCTACAGCCCCATTGCGGATGACGGGAAATTCACCGACGACGTGGCGCATTTCGCCGGGCAGTTCGTCTTTGACGCCGACCCGAACATCATCGCGCATCTGCGCGAATCGGGCCGTCTGTTCGCGGTGGAGGATTACACCCACCCCTACCCGCACGACTGGCGCAGCCATAGGCCGACCATCTTCCGCGCGACGCCGCAGTGGTTCATCTCGATGGAGCACGGCGATTTGAGAAAGCGCTCGCTCGAGGAGATTCGAAAGGTCGCCTGGGTGCCGCCCTGGGGCGAGGAGCGCATCTACGGCATGATCGAGAACAGGCCGGACTGGTGCATCTCGCGCCAGCGCTCCTGGGGCGTGCCCATCGTGGCCTTCCATTGCGAGGATTGCGCGCACGTGGTTGTGGACGCCGCGGTGGCGCACCGCGTGGCCGATCTGATGGAAGAAGGTGGTGCTGACGTCTGGTTCGAGAAGCAGCCCGCCGATCTTCTTCCGTCAGGTTTCACCTGCCCCGAATGCGGCGGCGCGTCTTTCAGGAAAGAGACCGACATCCTCGACGTGTGGTTCGACTCGGGCGTGAGCCAGGCGGCCGTCCTGGAGAAAAGAGAGGAATTGACGTGGCCTTCGGACATGTATCTGGAGGGCAGCGATCAGCACCGAGGCTGGTTCCACAGCTCCCTGCTTGCCGCCGTAGGCGTAAGGGATGCGGCGCCCTACCGCGAGGTGCTCACCCACGGCTACGTGGTGGACGGCAAGGGCAAGAAGATGAGCAAATCCCTGGGGAACACGATCGCGCCCGAGAAGATCATCGAAAAATACGGCGCCGAGATTTTAAGGCTCTGGGTGGCGGGAGAGAACTACAGGGAAGACATCCGCATCTCCCCGCAGATTCTCGACCGCATGGCGGAGGCCTACCGGCGGATCAGGAACACCTGCCGCTTCCTGCTGGGCAACCTGAGGGACTATGAGAGTTTCGATCCCGGGGAGGACGCGGTTCCGCTGCCCGAGCGCATGGAGATCGACAGGCTCATCATCAGCCGCCTGGACAAGCTCGTCGAGCGCGTGCGACAGGCCTATGCCGATTATGAATTTCACGCCGTTTACCACGCGCTCAACAACTTCTGCGCGGTCGATTTGTCCTCGTTCTATCTCGATGTGCTGAAAGACAGGCTCTACATCTCGCTGCCTGACGACGTGGACAGAATATCGGGCGTCAGCACCATGCACGAAATCCTGGACGCGCTGCTCAGGATGATGGCGCCGATCCTGCCCTTCACGGCGGAAGAAGCCTACCAGCTTACGCCGAAACTCCACGGCGAGAGCATTCACCTGGCGTCTTTGCCCGAGGCCGACGCCGCGCGGCGCAACGAGGCGCTGGAGGAGAAGTGGGAGCCGCTCATGCGCGCGCGGGGCGAGGTGTTAAAGGCGCTCGAACTCGTCCGCCAGAGTCAGGAGAAGGGCAAGGGTAGTTCGCTCAATTTCAGCGTGAGGCTCTTCGCAGAGGAGAGTATGCGCGAGAAGCTGGCGGCTCTGGAGCATGAGATGGAAGACGTGTTCATCGTCTCGGGCGCCGCGCTCGCAGGCGCAGGCGAGGCGCCCTCGGGCGACGCCTACCGCAGCGAGGAGGTGGAGGGGCTGGCCGTCGAGGTGAACGAGGCGCGGGGGGCGAAGTGCGCCATGTCGTGGAAAATCTCGGAAGACGTGGGCTCGGACCCCCGCTTCCCCGACCTCTCGGCGCGCTGCGCGCGCATCGCCGCGAAGGTGCTTTCGTGAGCCGAAGGCCGGGGCTCAAACCGTTCTTCCTCATCGCTGCTCTTTTCGCTCTGGCCGATCAGGCAATCAAGCAAATCGTCGTTAAAACCTTCTCCCTCCACGAGTCACGCACGGTCGTCACCGATTTTTTCAATCTCGTATATTTGAGAAATTCAGGCGGGGCGTTCAGCATTCTGGACGGCTTGCCTCCCCTGTGGGGGCGTCTTTTCTTCATCTGCGCCACCCTGGCGGCGCTGGCGTTCGTCCTCTACCTATACCGTTCTCACCCGCCGGGAAATCCCTGGGGAAGAGCGGGCATGATTCTCGTTTTCGGCGGCGGCCTGGGAAATCTCGTCGACAGGGTCGCCTACGGCGAGGTGATCGATTATCTCCTGTTCTATTATGGACAATACCATTGGCCCGCCTTCAACTTGGCGGATTCAGGCATCACGGTCGGGGTCGGGCTGATGATAGCCGACTTGCTTCGGAGCCCGCCCGAAACCGCATCGAAGGGGGAAGGCGGGTAGGACGATCCGCCCGGGCGGCAGCCGGTTTTCAGGAGAAGTGGATTTCTTTCCGGAGGGGTGGAGATGCTGGGTCCTTTCCCGTTCTCGGGTACGCATTCGAGCCGGAACAGTCCCTCCATAGGCTCGGCGACAAGGGCGCGCGGCTACGCGCGCCATTATCTGTGGAACACGTCCATAATCTGGGGCGTGGTTTCACTGGCGTGCATTTCGGGCCTGGGGTTTTTGATCGCGCAGCGTCCCCTCAAAGATGAGACGCTCTTCTACGCCGCCGCATCTGTTCTGGGCGTTTTTCTCGCCTATTCGTTCTGGAGAGCCTCGCGCGCGCTCACGGACCTGATGAGCGAACCCGTGAACTTCGAGGGCCGGGTGGCGTCCAAATCTTCCTATATCTTCTGGAACAAGCTCGCTTTTCTGGAGGAGAAGTATCATTTGCAAATCGTTCGCGGCGTGGGCATGCGCCCGCTGACGCTCGGGAGCGGAAAAAGCATCAAGGAAGGCTGGTTCCTAGCCGCGCAGGGCTACCACGACCTCCTGGCTCCGGGCGATCATGTTCGTGGGACTATCTATCCCAGAACGCGAGTCGTCGGCGCCCTCGTCAAGGTATGAGTATGGCGGAGAGGGGCGAGAGAACCTTTGCGCTGATCTGTCACGACGGCGCCAAGCGGGTCGATTCGTTTCTGGCCCGGAACCTGACAGAACTCTCCCGCTCGCGCGTGCAGGGGCTCATCCGGGAGGGCATGGTCTGCGTCGATGGAAGAATCGAAAAAAAAGCGGCGCACGCCCTCCCGAGCGGTGCGCGCGTCGTGGTGACGCTGCCGCCTCCTGCGCCCTCCCACATCGAGGCCGAACAG